>DASYML010000200.1:0-14494 GCA_036009045.1 Pyrinomonadaceae bacterium | reverse complement strand
CGAGTGGGGCACATCATTTATTACAGAGCACGCCAACGGCGATGACCCGCGCCAGCTATTTCGCGCGCACACAGAGCGTGTGATGCAACGCAGCGAAGATTTTTACGCGCTGCCTCTCATCAAAGATTATCAACTCAAAGGCCAGCATCTTTCCTGGACCAGCGCCGTCCACACGCCTTCACCGGAAAACAACATCGTCCGCGCGCATTTCTTCCCCGCTCCCGCCAGACGCCGCGAGAGCAAACATAACGGCGACGCGCCCTCTCAAGCTGAAGAGCACCCGCAAGAGCATCATGAAGAGCATCGTCCCGCAGTGCTTCTGCTGCCGCAGTGGAATGCTCAACCCGAAAGCCACATGAGTTTGTGCCGCGTGCTCAACCGGCTCGGCATCTCTGCGCTACGCCTGACGCTGCCATATCACGAGGCACGTCGCCCGCCCGAACTCGAACGCGCCGATTATCTCTTTAGCTCGAACATAGGCCGCACGCTTCAATCCATGCGGCAGGCCGTGCTTGATACGCGCGCCGCCGTCAGTTGGCTGGTAGATCAAGGCGGCTATAACCGCATCGGCATCATGGGCACGAGCATCGGCTCTTGCACGGCCTTCCTCGCCTACGCGCATGACGAGCGGATTGATATGGGCGTCTTCAATCTTGTCTCAGGATACGTGGCGGACGTGGCCTGGCGAGGCATCTCGACCCAGCATGTGCGCGCCGGATTCGGTGACGCGATAAGCCTGGAAGAACTGCGAGAGTACTGGCTGCCCATCAGCCCGTTTCCCTTCATCGAACGTCTGCTCACAATCAGAGAGCGCCCGATGCGCTTTATCATCGCCCGTCACGATCTCACCTTTCCCGAAGACCTGACGCGCGATGTGATAGAGGAAACAAAACGCCTCGGCCTTCCCCTCGATGTCTCCTGGCTTCCGAGCGGCCACTACACGAGCGGCGAAAAACCCTGGGTCTATCTAGATGGCTGGAAGATAGCCTCCTTCTTCAAAAAACATCTCTGAGACGGAAAGATTGATTCATTTACTGATCGGCTCATTGGTCCATTTCTACAACGAATCAATGAGTAGATGATATAGTAAGTCTGGGATGGACCAGGAAAAGATCATGCCGACTCATGACGAACGACGCCAGTTTCCGCGCCATCAAACAAAGCTCAAGGCGCACCTGCTCTTCAGCGTGCTACTGGTTGAGACGAAGACGACTGGGGACAGCGCGCCGCCGCAGAGCCTCAACCTGGTGGGCCAGACGCGCGACATCTCCGCGACCGGACTGGGGCTGGTGATTCCCGTCGAGCAGATTGATGAGAGATACCTGACGGGAGAAGAGAGCACTTTACGTGTAGAGCTTTACCTGCCAACCGGACCAATCGAGATACGCGCCAAGCCCGTCCGTTGCGAGCGTCTCAGCGAGACACCGTTGAAGAGCATCTTCCCCGAAGGCTATCTCATCGGCGCACAAATCACGGAGGTGAGCGACCCCGACCGCTTCATCGAATATCTCAAGACCCTTGGATAACGAACGTCTCACGAAATTCAAATCAGCCACAGAGGCCACAGAGCGCACAGAGGAATAATGATGAACAAAGGGCAAGCCGCCCTTCTTCAAGCTTTCTGCCCGTCACTTTGTAGCGTGTAGCAGTTGAGTGCGACTTACTTCTTCGCGCCTGCTTTGCGCCTTTGCGTGAGATTCTTTCTTGCTCATTAATAGACGCACCCAGATGAAAACCGCTGTGATGTCTGTTTTCTCTCTGTGGTTAAAAGGTTTTCGAGTGCTCTTAAGATGAGCACATCAGGTCCGGCTAATCCATCGAGTCCATGAACATCTCTTCGACGCGCGCGGCGATTTCTCCGGCTCTCTCAAGCAGGTCGTCCGCGCGCGAGCGATGTTCGGAAGTGAACTCCTCATCTTCTATCGAGGCCGTGTTGACGAGCACGTTATAGCGCGCGGAGGCGACTGCCGCGAGCGAGAGTTGCGCGCCCGTTGCGGCGTCCGAGAGCGCGTTCGGGTTGCCGATTTCCGCGAGCGTTTCGAGTAGTTCAAGGACCTGCACGGCGACGCTCGCAATCTCCAAGGGCACTGTCGCCGCGCCCTTCAACGCCGCTTCGATTTCGCTCGCGCGCTGGACGGATTCATCTTCGCTCGCTTGTCTCATGCGACGCGCTGCTATCACACGCTCGAAACTCTGTGCGTCATCCTTCGCGGCCTGCGCGAGACGTGCGCGCAAAGGCGTCAGCAGCGCCAGCGTGTCGCGCACTTCGCCCTCAACCTCCGCATACCTGTCGCGGCCTTCGGTCAGACGCGCGACCATTTCGCCGAGCGCAGCGCCGAGCGAAGCAGCGTAGGCGGCAGCCGCCCCACCGCCCGGCGAAGGCTCGCCGCTGGCAATCTCCGATGCGAAATCCACAGTCGTTTCTCTCTCATCCTTGCCCGCGAAGGCCGCTTCGATACGATTTTCGAGAACGACGCCGGGCGCGTAATTTTCGATTTGCAGAAAATATTCCGCAGACTGGTCCAGCGCCGCCTGCGGCACGAGACCGACGACCTCGCTTCCGGCGATATTGACGCCGTAACGTTGCGCTTCGCGCCTGACCGCCTCGAAGGCTTGATGAAGCCGCGTCTTTTCGTAGTCAACCAGATTCATCGAAACCTGGACCAGCCCGCGCGTGCCGAGTTCAAAACCCAGCGCCTTGAGATAACTGAGTCCCCCGCCGGAAGCGCGCACGCTGCTTGCGATGCGACGCGCGATTGAGAGATCGTCCGTCCGCAAATTGATGTTGTAAGCGACGAGAAAGGGACGCGCGCCGACCACGCAAGCGCCCGCGCTCTCGTGTACGCGCGCGATGCCGACATCCGGCGTGCGCGATGGAAGAGTTGCGATTTCTTCGCGCAGTAATTCAAAACCGCCGCGCCGCACGTTTTCCAGCCTGACGCGTTCCGGCCTCAACGCCGCGCGCTCATAAAAGTAAACGGGGATTCCAAGCTCGCGCCAGATTCTCTCGCCCGCCGCGTGGGCCAACTCCACGCAGTCTTCCATCGTCACGCCGCGCACGGGCACGAACGGCAGCACGTCCGTCGCGCCCACGCGAGGGTGCTGGCCCGTATGCTCGCGCAGGTCTATCAACTCCGCCGCGAGCCGGACGGCGCGCACGCCAGCCTCCACCACCACCGACGCCTCCGCGACAAACGTGATGACAGAGCGATGGTGGTCCGCATCCATGTGCGTATCAAGGACCGCCGCGCCCGCGACCTCCTCGATGGCCCGCGCAATGCGTTCGACCACTTCCGCCCTGCGGCCCTCGCTAAAATTTGGCACACACTCAACCAGCCGTTCCATCCCCCTCCTATGCATCTTCTATAGAAGTTTAAACGGGCCACTGAAATTCCAGACGCCGCGCCACCTCAAGCATCCACTGTGGCGGGCGGCCCTTTCGTTGTTTTGCAAACTGTCTACACCTATCCACCCAATCAGTCTCCCCCAGATGCGCTGGCTCGAACGTAGCACACCACGCAGATGCACATAACCAGTAAGACTCGCCTCTAATCTGGCTCGCCATTGATAAGTTGCCCCAGTTGGAAAGCACCCGCCGAAAAGCATCTCCGCAAGCGGTTCGGTCTGTTGCCCGGCATGCCTCCACAAAAGCCGCGTAAAGTAGCATGAGAGAGCGTTGATGCGCGGATATGAACGTCATTATTTTGTCTAGCTCGGCCGACCTATACTCTTGTCCTGATTACATAACCAAGCTAGGAAAGGCGTAAAGCATGTGTTACTGCATAGATCGCCAGCGAAGCGCCTGGGATTCTTCTCCGCCAATCGCTTGCGAATCTCCAAGGCTTGGCGGACATGCAGAAGACATCCAGCAAGCGATACACACCGCTGTGCTCACTGACGATGAGGGGCACGCCTGCGGCAATTGCTTCCCACGCCACCAGGCCAAAGCCTTCGTGCCAGGAGCGCATCAGGGCTACGCTAGACCGGCTTAATTCGGAATAGAGTTGTTGGCGGTCGTCTGTATATGGCAGGGTATGTAGATTGACCACCGCTTGCGCGTATTTTTCGGCAAATTCTTTTAGCTCTGTTTCCGGGTCTTGTTGAGCGCTCAGGGAGGACTCCCCCAGTTGGCCCTCGAAATCAACTCCACGTAAAAGCAGCTTCGGTTGCTTACGCAGGGCATCGGGCCTGCCCTCGTGACGAGCATCCCGTTGTGCGGTCGCGAACGCGGCAATACCGAGTTGTCCCTGCTTGATGCGGGCTGCGTCATCGCTCAACCGGCCACTCAGAAAGGCTACAAAAGTGTTGGGGGCAATTTGCGGATCAATTTCCGCCAGACCGGATATCAACATATGAACCGGCTTCAATCCACTCAGTCTGTCCCTCGCCGCATCTCGAAGTAGAGGCCCCACGGCTAAAACCATATCGGCTTTTTGGAATAGTGTGGTTTGCGCCTCTGTCTTTCTCTGGGCAGATTGGGAGTCCTCTGCGTAAGACTCATAGTGATCGTAACTCATGTGAGCAGTCAGAAAATCTGCGTTAAAACTATTTACGCCTCCGTGCTTGCCACCCCATTGCGTAGCGAATGTAACTAGCGTGTACATTGCTTTCCTCTGCTCAACAGTGAACCTATATGTAACCGCTCAAATCGGTTCAGCCCGGACTTTCTAGCGAAGCGACTGGGATAAGTCGCCCTTGAAGATTCGCTTAACGAGCATAATGAAAGATTATAACCGTTTTGTGTTCATTTACACTTCCCCTACTGCTGAGATATGAGCAAAGCTATATCTCTTAAAAGACTGATTCCAGTAATTCCATGTGGTCGAATATGAGAGGAGGACATCGAAGCTTTCGCAATTAGAAGCTAAAGAAGCGGAAGCTAAAGACCGTGGCAGATGTTAAGATACATTCTGTTTTAGCTTTTGACTCCAGACTCTCGGACTCTCGGACTCTCGGACTCTTTGGTTATGCCTACGGATCGTTTCATACGTGAGCGCAAGGACGCGTGGCAGCGGCTCGAAGAGTTGTTGCGATTAGTGGACCATTCTTCTTTGCGGCGATTGCATCGCGAGGAGGTGCGCGAGCTTGGACGCATTTACAGGCGGACGGCGTCGGACCTGGCGATCGCGCGTGCCGAATCGCGCGACCCGCGTCTGGTCAATTACCTGAACAGCCTGGTCATACGCGCGCACGGGCGTATCTATCACGCGGACTCGCAGGGCTGGCGACGCGTGCTTGATTTTTTCCTGCGAGATTTTCCGCGCGCCTTTCGTCGCAACTGGCATTACACGGCGATAATTTTTGCGGTCTTTCTCATCTTCGGCTTGATAGGCTTTGTGGGCACATGGGTTGACCCGGACTTTTCCGAACTCGCCTATGTAGACCCGCTCTGGCGTTACACCATCAACGCGCACATACACTGGTGGGAGAATTTGAACGAAGCCAACCAGATCGGCGCGAGCGGTATTTTCACGCATAACATCCGCGTCACATTCAACGCTTTCGCCCTCGGAGCGACGCTCGGTATCGGCACGCTCATCTCTATCCTGCGCTTCGGCGCGCAGACGGGCGCGGTCCTCGCACTCACCTACCGGGCGGGTTTCGGCAATGACCTGGTGACCTTTATGGCCGGGCACGGCGTTATAGAATTAACCTGTGTCTTCATAGGCGGCGGCGCGGGTCTCATGATCGGCAGCGCCATTCTCATGCCGGGCGACCTCTCGCGCGCAGACGCCCTGAAGACGCGCGGCCTCGACGCGGTTCGTTTGATGGTCGGCTGCGTGCCCCTGCTGGTCATCGCCGGAATCATCGAAGGCTTTATCTCACCCGCGATCATCCATCCCGCCATCAAATTCAGCATCGCCGCTCTCACAGGTCTGACCCTCTACAGCTATCTTCTCCTGGCCGGGCGAGGAGAGAACTAACCTCTCGCTTCTCTGTCCCTGATTCTTCAATAAAAACATTTCATCTCGCAGGTATTTTCTCGTTAGCTCCCGGCACTGTAGGTGAGTAGACATTCCCCCGTCGGCTCTGGCTTAACAGGGCAGGCTATTTTAAGGAGATACGAAATTGAAAAAGATTGCTTTGCTTACTTGTGCGCTGGCCGTGCTCATCACGCTGGCCGCTTCCCCCGGAATTGTACACGCCGGAGTGCAGGATCGTTTATTCGACTTCACGGATGATTTCTACAGGCAGAACGGCGTAGACCCGACTCAAATCGTCAATCGAGTCAACGGCACTGCCCCGCGCTCAATTTTCGATGCGCCCAATTTTCCATTTCAAAGAAACGTCAGAGCGCTCCGGCTCAACCCCGCGTACAACCAGAGCGGCGCTCCCAATTACTGGACCGTCATGGGAGACCTCTTCGTTGCCGGTTTCACCAAAGACGCGGCGGGCCAGAGGGCCAGGCAGACCGCCGACAACATGATTCTTTACGTCTTCCCCACGCGCACCGGAAATCCCATCGGTCTCGGCAACAACCGCCAGGCCGACATCATTGACATGCGTAATGGTTACTTCAGCAACAATCCTCTGGGGCTATGGCTGCATGTGTGGGTCAGCTATACGGACCGCGCCTTCAACACATCTGAAGGCCGCAAGGCGCTCGACGATTTGACGAAGAAGAACGGACTCGCGCTCGACGGCACGCCCATCATCAAGACGCTCAGCGACCTCGACAATCTTCTCAGCAAGGGTTTCGCCGCCAAGCGCTTTCGCAATCCTGACGGCTCGGAAGGCACCATGTACGGCATCTGCCCGGTTATTAAAGACCCCAAAAACGGCGGCATCGCCTTCGACAATGTTCTTTCGTTCGTGCGCCAGCCAGACGGCTCGCCGCTTGAGCCTGAATTCGTCCGCCAGTTCAACAGCCTGCAAAGCACCGGCGACTGGGCACACTAAAACTATATTCAAGTGAGTATTCCTCACATCCCTTTTAACGAGCAGGGGGGGTGCAAAAAAGAGAGAGAGTTGAATCAAAACTCTCTCTCTTTTTTTCATCTGAAATTTATCTGACGAGTACTTACAACAACCCGCGTTCTTTGACTCTCAAGTATGTTTCCAGAAGTGAAGGCGCGAGCGCGGCGGCGGTGACATCGAGCGCCAGCCCGCCCTGCGCTTCGACGAGCCGCAAAGCGGTTTCGCGTTGGAGAATAATCTCTTCGGCGACGGATTGAGTGAAGAGGTCGCGCGTCGTTTCGGGTTGATCTCTGACGACGGCTTTGAGGTCGCGGTCGGCGATGGTGACGATGAGCGGGAGATGACGCGGGCGCAGGATTTTGAGCGAGGTCAGCAGGTCGCGCGAGCCTTCTTCGTCCACGAGGTCCGTCAGCACGACGACGAGCGCTCGGCGTTTGCAGTTAGCGGCGATGAACTCGAAGGCGCGCGCGTATGACGGCTCAATCATCTCCGGCTCTACCGCGTAGAGCGCTTCGAGAGCGGCTTCCATGTGCTCGCGCCCGCGCTCCGGCGGCAGGTAAGTTTTAATGCGACGGCTGAAGACCATCAGGCCCGCGTTATCGCCACCGCGCGCCGCTGCGCTCATCAGCGCCAGCGTCGCATGAACCGCCGAATCCAGTTTCGTCTCATTCTCTATCCGCGCCGTCATCAATCTCCCGGCATCGAGCGCGATGAGAATCGTCTGGTCTCGCTCTATCTGGTACTGCCTCGTGACGAGCTTGCCGCGCCGCGCCGTCGCCGTCCAGGAGACGTGTCGCAGTTCATCGCCGCGCACGTAATCGCGTAGTGATTCAAACTCGCGTCCCTCGCCGCGCCATGACGTTTTCCTGTGCGAGGCGACAAGGCTGCGCGCACCCAGCGCCTTCAACTCGGCTTCACGCGCACGCGCCATGTTCGGATAAACTTTGACGAAAGCTGGTCCACTCAACTGCGCCTGCGCCCACACCAGTCCCAGCCTTGAAAGATACCGCACGGCGATTTGTCCAAACTCGAAGCGCCCGCGCCCCGGCGGCGTCAAACCGTAAACGAGCGCGACGGAAGTCTGCGCTTCGACCTTCAAACGCGCCTCGCGCAAACCCTCCAACTTCATCAACGGCGGGTACTCGTCCTTGACCTTCAAGACGACCGTGCGCGGCGTCTGATTCAGGACGCGCACGCGCACCTCCGTCAGAGCGCCAACCGCGAAGCGCCCTCCAAATTCCCTTAATACTTCCAGCCCTGGCGGCAGACGGCTCAAACGCGCGTCCATCAACGCGATGACGAACAACGCCGCATCAAACCCCAGCGTCACCCACCACAGCCAAGGTCGTCCCCACGACAGCGAGAGCGGCACAAAGCCCACGCCGAGCAGGACGTAAAAGAGTTTAGTGAAGACGAAGCGCATATGAAAAAGGGGAATGGGGGTTAGGGGTTAGGGGCTGGATAAGAGTTTTGAATATTGGAATCATATGATTTTCTATCCCCTAGCCCCTAACCCCTAAACCCCCATCACCTATCTTGGGACTTCTGCGGCTTGCAAAATATCCGTGATGATGCCGTCGGGTGTTGCACCGTCGAGTTCTGCTTCGGCGCGCAGGCTCAGGCGATGACGAAGGACCGGGCGCGCGATGTCGCGTACGTCGTCGGGCGTGGAGAACTCGCGTCCTCTGATGGCCGAGAGCGCTTTGGTGCAGAGCAGGAGTGCGACCGCCGCGCGCGGGCTGGCCCCGTAGTGGACCGCGTGATGCGCACGCGTGCGTCTGATGATGTCCACGATGTAGTGCTGGACGCCCGTCTCGACGCGAGTGTTACGCACTTCGACGCGACAACGCGGGATGGCGTCGGCGTCCGCGAGCGGGTGTATGTCAACGTGTTCGAGACGGCGCGCGTCAAAGCCCGCGTCCCAGTTGGCGATGACGCGTTGCTCTTCTTCAGCGTTCGGATAGTCCAGCATGATTTTGAGAAGAAAGCGGTCAAGCTGTGCTTCCGGGAGCGGGTATGTGCCTTCATACTCGATGGGATTTTCGGTGGCGAGCACTGTGAAGAGCGGTGATAGTGAGTGCGTCTCGCCGTCAATCGTGACCTGCCGCTCCTCCATCGCTTCGAGCAGCGCGGCCTGCGTCTTGGGCGGCGTCCGGTTAATCTCGTCCGCGAGAAGAATGTCGGTGAAGACAGGCCCACGCCGCAGGTTGAAATCCGAGGTGGCGACGTTGAAGACGTTCGTGCCGGTGATGTCCGAGGGCATCAGGTCCGGCGTAAATTGAATGCGGCTGAAGCCCGCGCCGATGATGCGCGCGAGCGTCTTGACCGTCAGAGTTTTGGCAGTGCCCGGCACACCCTCTATCAGCGCGTGACCTTCCGCCAGCAGCGCCACGAGCATGTGCTCGATAGGCTCATCCTGGCCCACCACCACCTTGCGTAATTCCGTCCTGACCTGCTCGACGGTTGAGGAGACGTAATGAAGCATGAATGACAGTGACAGGTGACAAGTGACGAGTGACGAGCAAGAACAAGATTAAGAGAAACAGGAGCGTGAAGAGCAATGATGAACTCTTAACTTGTCCCTCGTCACTTGTCACTTGTCACTTTGTTATTCCCTTCCACAGTAGATCGTAGAGCAAGATTTTCGATGCCAGGATAATCACGGTTGCGAGAAAGATGCGTCGCAGCCAGATGTTGTTCAATTTGAGCGTGACGCGCGCGCCGACGAACGCGCCTAGAAACATGCTGACGCCGAGGAGGACGCCGAGTTTGTAATCAACCAGACCGCGCCACATGAAGACCAGCGTGGCGATGAGCGACGAAAAGACGTTGATGATCTTCGTGGTCGAGACCGCCTCGACGAACGTCCGACGAAAGAGCGCGACGTAGGCGGCAGTCAACATCGTGACGTAACCGCCGCTGAAGAATCCGCCGTAGATGCCGAGCGCGAAGGTCAGGGCGTATCCGGTCAGTTCCGCCGCGCGCGTCGGTGCGAGGGGCGGCGGAATCACCCCCGCGTTGCGCCGCGCGAGTGAAAAGATGGCGACGCCTATCATCGAGATGGAGATAATCAACGGCATCGCCTTGCCCGGCACGACGAGCACCAGCAGCGCGCCGAGCGCCGACCCCGCCATCGTCAACAAGATAAGCCAGGGCAAACGCCCGCGATCAATCACACCCTTGCCGAGAAAAGGTAGCGTGCCACCTACAGCCATGAAGGTCAAGCCGAACATGTTCGTCGCCACAGCCACCTTCGCATCAATCCCGAACTGAAACATCGCGGGCACGGTGATGAGAGAATTACTCCCCGTCACGACGCCGACCACGCTCGTCAGGAAAAAAAGCAGGACCAGTATCAAAAGTGGAAAGGAGATAGGGGATACTGGAGAGGGGAGGAAGCTCAACAGCAGATGTTTTATACCTTTCAAACTCTTTCCCTTTTTCGTTAGTGGACCAGTTTAATCCAGAATGAATCGAACAGTGAGATTCACCACCGCAGACACAGAAGACACAGAGTTAGCACAGAGTTATTGAATATCTTCTCTGTGGGTCCTCTGTGCGCTCTGTGTCTGCGGTGGTGAACGCTTCTTTGATACTTACTCAAGACAAACTGAACCATCTTCTTTTTCACTTCTCTTTCGCCTGCCGGATTTCGCGTGCGCGCATACGCAGGCCGAGCGTGCTCTCTACTTCGCGCAAGTGTGCGACCAGTTCCAGAGACCTGTGCGCGTTGATTGGACCACCGTTGATGGCATCTTCGCAATCGCGCATCAGCGTTTCAAGCCTTTGCTGGTCCAGTGACGAACGCGCCGCGACGCCCGCCGCGATGACCGCTCGCCCGCTCTGATGTTCCACCCCCGCGTAGCGTGCGAGGATGCGGCGTAGACGCGTATAGACGTTCTCAATCGCCAGATCATAAGCGCGCGCGCGCTGCTGTAACTCGGCCATCGAAGCGACGAATTCAAGTTTCGAGCGACGGTCTACGCGCGGCAGCGGGAGCGGGCGGGCGAAGCGGCGTCCATGTGTCCAGAGCAGCGCCAGCAGGATGATCGCCGCCTGGCACAGCATGGGCAGCACGGGCGTGCCCGCGAAATAGGCGAACAGTTCGTTCTGCATCAGCGAGCGGCCCTGGTGAAATTCATCGAAGGCGATCAAGCCGCCGCCGCTCGTGACCGTGTTGACCGCGAGCTTGAGATTATCCGCACGGTTGATGCCGTTGTTGGCGACGATGAAAGGGTCGCTGAGGACGACGATGCGCCCGTCGCCGTGCGGGTAGTCAACCAGCAACGCGCCGTGTTCGCCAGCCAGATGGACCACCGGCGCAGAAGAGACCGTCTTGCCGCGCGCGGTCGGAACCGGCGGCGGGGCTTCTAGGGGAACGGGCGTTGGAGCAGGCAGGGAGACAATCTGCGGCTGAGAGACAAGCTCCGTCTGAGAGATAAGGTTTGGCCGAGAGACAAACTCAGGCGCGGGCGGCGGCTCTTCCGTAGGCTCTGGCGCGGGCGCGTTCTCATCCTCGTCTTCATGAGCATTCGTCGCTGCGTTCGCGTTCTTCTTCTTAGTCTGACTGTCCTTCGCGGCGCGGGAGATTTTGATGAGCGCGGCAAAGCGCGACGGCATGACGGAATCTACGTTGCGCGTGAGGATGGTCGGCTGCGCGGGTTGTGCCTGACGGACATTCGCGGTCAGTTGTTCGGGGTTGTCGGACGACGAGGCATCTGGCGAGGGATTTTGCAGCAGTTCGGTCGCCACATGCCAGTCGCCGGAAGGCGCGAGCAGCCGCGCGTCCGGCCTGCGGTCTATAATCAAAAGATGCCCGCCCTGCGCGACCCAGTGGAGGAGGTTTTCCGTCTGCTCGTTGTTGAAGGGAACGATGGTCCTCCCAATGACGACGAAGGTGCTCGGCCTGACCTTGCGATTGTTGAGCAGCGCGGCGGGCGCTTCACGCCAGCGCGTCACCTGATAACCGGACTCGCCCAAAAAATCATAGAGCGCACGCGTGCCCGTCTCGCCCGAATTGTACGTCGAGCGGTCTGGATTCCATTCCGCATCCTCCGTCCGCTCAACCCGTGCGTAGGACAGAGCGTTGAGCACAATCAACACTCCGAGCACGACCCCGACGGTGATTAGAATGACAAGCCTCTGACGCATAAGAACAGTGACCAGTGACGAGTGACAAGTTAAAGACCGGAAGAAGTGACAAGTGATGAGTGACGAGTTGAAAGATTGTTCTTACTTGTCACTCGTCACTCGTCACTGCCTTCTTGTATCCTGCGCGAAAATTGGTCCAGTCGTTGGGGCTGGCGGGCGCGAAGCCGTACCAGTGATTCTCGAAAACATTTGTGAGTTGTCGCATCTCGCTATGGAGCGGTTCGACGCCCTGCACCGCGCGAAGGTAATCGCGGTTTGTTTTGGATTGCGCGAGGCTCAAAAGCTTGCGGTCTGCAAGCTCGCAGAGGAGCGCGATGTAGCCTTTGCGGATGGCGGCGCGCAAATCGCCGTTGTGCGCCAGCGTCTCCGCTTCCGTGAAGAGGTCCGAGGCGGTCTGGTCCTCCTCAAGCTGCTCTCCGAGCACGACGCGCGCCCGGTCTCTTCCCCTTTTGCCACGACGGCGGATCGTGCGCGTGAAGAGGCGCGGCCCGAAACGCCACAGGAGAAACGCGATGCCCGCCAGGCATAAACAGAGGACGCCAAGCTGTGTGGTTCTGGACCCGGCGCTGGCAGTGTTTGATTGGACCGGCTGCGCATCTGGGAAAAGGCTGTCCAGCCATTTCAAGAAGCGCGTCCTGAGTCGCGCGAGCGCGCTTTCTTCCGCAACTTTCTTGTTGTACTCATCGCGGCGCAGGATAGCAGCCAGCCGAGCCTTCTCTTCATCCTTACTCTGCGCGGCCCTGTTCGTCTGACCTCCCTCCATTTCCGCGAGCCGCTCGTCCAACGCGTAGAGCCGTTCCTCTATGCTCAACAGCGCGTCCGCACGATGCGTGTCAGAGGCTTTCGTCTTCTCATAATCCGCGAGCGATTGGTCCAGCCACGCGTTGTCAACCTGCATGGGCGTCCGGTTCCACTCAACTGTCTCCACACTCATCACAGCCTGCCGCACCTGCCGCACAGTCTCCGCGATGCGCGCCGAACGAGCAGCCTCGCTCTCATCCTCATCCGAGGACCAGCGCAGAGAGTCCAGGGCATCAGCGGCCTTGTGAACCCGCTCGCGGTAAGCGTGAAGAGGTATCGCGTTCATCACGTTCGCGCTCATCAAGAGCAGCCAGAGAGCGCAGAGCGTTCGCGCCATGCAGCGCAGCGATAATTTTTTGAGACTGGAAACATCGTCTCGCCGCGACGCGTGCCGGTGCGCGGGCGCTCTGTGTTTGCCGGAGAGTTGGTTGAAGGCGGAGGGCACGTTGTTCAAAAAAGTCGGATGTTCAGTGGAGACCGAGCGTCGTCGGAGGCGACCATGAGCGGCCTCCGTGCGTCGGCGGTGGCGGCAGCAAGACGGGCGGTGCGGATTGTCCTGCGGCCACGATGGCGGGGGCGAATGGTGAAGGCTGACCGGCGGAGAGACGCGGCATCTCTCCGAGTTGGCGCGCGGCCATTAGTTCAATATCGTATCCTTCCTGCCGCACGCGCTCGTCCACGTAGAGCAGCGAGAGGCCGAGCATCCAGACGGGCGCGAGCAGGATAAGGCTCGATTGCCAGAGCACGTTATAGCCTATGGCGTACCACGCGGGCCACTCCGTCTGCTGCATCGGCAAAGGGTCTATCCCATTAAGGTTGCCGTACCAGATGAGCGGCACGATTAAAATCATCAACGCGGAGTAAGTGGCGAACGAGCAGAAGAACGTAATCGCCATCAGGCGTCGCACGTTGCCGCGCGCCAGCGACGTGCTCCGGCTGATGGCCGCAGAGACGCTCTTGCCTTCGACCAGCAACGCCTGCGAAACGTAGGCGAACTTTCCCGCCAGAATAAAAAAGACCCAGAGACCCGCCATCGTCGCGAGGATAAATCCGATGACGCCTAAGACGCCGGAGAGCCAGCCGGAAATGAAGGTCAGCGCAACCGCGAACAACACCGTGACGGCGAAGATAAAATACCACGCGACCAGAGCGACGAAGGCGCAGAGCGAAACGCAGAAGCCTACGATTAAGGTGGCGACGAGGAGTCCCCAGAAACGAGCGCGCACGGCCTTGTAAGTGGCGCGCGCCGTGACAGGCTCGTTCCACAAAAGATGATTCACCAGATTATGCGTCGCGCCGCCCATCACGATGACGCCGAACAGATTGCCGCCCACGACCAGCAAGACGCCCGTCGCCACCAGCGCAAAGTAAAAGAACATGAGAGACGCGCTCGGCGTCTGTGACAGCGCGCGCCAGCCGATGGTGATGAAGACGGAGCCGACGGCGGAGATGAAGACGGGGGGCGCGGTGATGCGTATCAGCGTCATGAAGTGCAGACGATAGAGCCTGACGGCGCGATCAATCAGATCGCCCGCTCCGAGAGGGGCCAGGGCCAGCCGGTTCACAGCAATCGTCGCCATCAATTTCCAGTCGTCAGGATAAACTGAAAGAGCGCCAGCAAGAA
>DASYML010000199.1:0-6827 GCA_036009045.1 Pyrinomonadaceae bacterium | reverse complement strand
CAGGTCAAGAAGTTTCCTCTCAGGGATGTCGGGATACAACATGCGATGGCCTGTTCCTTCATCACATCGGCAGAGTATCAGACGAGGTTCAGTTCGGTGGTCACACACACCAACAGGGAGTGCCAGCAGTGAGGATGGCCCGCAGCCTCAACGCGCGGGAGCGTGTGCGCTGCTTTGCAGGGCCGTGGTGGGTTCTGACTCGATTGAAGATAAGCGGGCGGTCGTGTTGGTCGCGGCCTCTTCTGTTTGCCGTAGAAGTTGGAAGCGAATGGTGAGGAGGAGGGCCGCGCTGCTCCCCAGGCTGTCGTCCAACTCGCACAATTGCTCGCCGAGAACTTTCTGCGAGACTCTCTCGAAGGCGCGTTGAAGCTCAGAGGCAGCCGCGCCGATGCCTTCCCCTATGATTAATTCAAAATCGCTGCCGCTGCGTGTCAGTCGCCGGGCGAAATTCATGAGCGAGAGCCGTCCCTCTTGATGAACCGTCCCGGTCACGACGACGACCAGATGCCGGGCCGCCGTGTTGATCTTGATGTCAACGGCACGGCGCGCGAAGGCCGGGGTCAAATCGCCGTCTCTCAGGACCAGTAAAAAAGGTTCGCCGCAGAGGTTGACCATGAGGCGCGCTTCGCCCTCGCCCGTCGGAGGCTCAAGCGCCACCTCGCTGTCCGGCACGCCGAGTTCGCGCAGGATGATGCGTATGCGATTGACCAGCCAGGCCCCGTTCTCCAACAACCCGTGCGCGAGTTGAGTCGGCGCAACGACTTCTTCAATCTTCTCATCCACTATCTTCACGCCGCACTCGCTGCACTTCGCTTCGCTGATCGTGAGCGTGGCGAGCGCATCCGAAGAAGGGATGGTGAAGAGCATGTGCTCTGTCTTACGGCAACTAATCAAGACCTCGCGGCCCAACAGCCCGGCTTCGATGAGCGTCTTGATTAAAAATTCTGCGGGCGCGTCTTTTCCCGCAGCCTGGAGGCCCACGGCGTGCCCCTCGCCGGACGCTTCCTTGACACAGCGCAGAAAATATCTGGTGTGGTCATCCTCCAGCAACGCCGCCGCGCGGACACGCTCGCTGGCCCACTCCGTGCGCGTGAACCTGTAGAGCGAGTCAACATCCTGGCTGGCGATGAAACGCATAAAGCCCTGATGGACGGCGGTGGACCAATCCTGTCGCCACGCCGTCAACTTCATCGTCTCATCTGCGCCGCCGCTACTGCCGCCCGTCTCGCTCATGACATCCGCGAGACAGAGGCTCACGGTCTGGCAAAAAGAATCCAGTTTCCTCAAAGGCTCTGCGGTGCGCTGTTCATAAACTATCCCCGCGCGCGTGCCTTTCTGGTTGGACACATGGTCTCCGAAAATCAGAAAAAAAACATAATCGTCAAAGCAGAAGATGTCGCCACGGACATAAGCGGCACGCCTCTCCAGGTTGGTCTGAAGAGCCACCAGACGTTCCATCTCTCCAGCGCGTTGAGAATCCGAGAGCGCTGCCTCATAGCAACTCAAACGGGTCGAGCGGATGAGCGGGACCATCCCCTTCTCCTGCAACCTGACCAGCAGCGGCAGGCGTGCCTCATCATTAACATCATGGTCCAACTCTTTATTAGCGAGGAATAACATAATCTAATCTCCAAATGATTAACGCATCAGCGAACGCAACGTGTGACGACGACTCGGAATGTTGCTCACATCTCTCAACCCCTACTCGCGTTCATTAATCTTCAAGAGGATCGTGTCCTGACCGTTGACCGTCTCCGGGTAACGACGCTGGCGCGCGATTCTCAAAGCGAGAGCTTCATAAGCCTCCATGCCCGGACGATGCTCCTCTATGAAGGATTGCCGGACACGTCCCTTCTCAACTTCCAGGCGCACCTTGACCGTCTGCGCCTTCGCGATCGTCGCCCCGTTCAGGCCCGCGTCAATCGGGCGCGTATTCGCCATCTCGGTCAATGCGGCGTTGAGGTCTCTTTTAATGGACCAGCGCGTGAAGAGGACGACCGTCGCAAAGCTGACCAGCAGAGAGATGACGGCGCTCGCGATGAGTAACTGTCGGCCACGCCGCGCACCGACTCGCTCCAAAGGAGAGGCAGGAAGGGCCAGCACTTCTCTCGCGCCCTGTAACATTTCGGGCACGGCCTCAACGGCAGTCCCCATACCAACCGTCGCGGGAGACGAGACCATCTGTCCATGTCCCTCGCTCGCTTCAACGTCAATAATTTTCTCGTCCCAACAGCCGAGCAATTCCAGTATGACCTTCTGCGATGATTCGTTGATGGAGCGGCGCGGGGCTTCTATGAGCGGGTTAAAGTTAAAGGCGGCGTTGGGCTGCGAGAGCGCGACGAGGACCGCCTGGAGTCCGTTCAGCGTGTTCATCTGCGCGTCAACCAGATTGCCTTCGACGAAATAGAAAGAGCATGGACTCATCGCATACTCGACGAGCAGCCGCCCGCTCTTGCGCTTGTGACGCAGAATCCACATCAGGTCCGCCAGCGGATAATCGTTGAGATGCCCGGCCAGGGCTACGAAATTTGTGCTCTGCATTCGACTTCCGAAATTGTCAGGGATGACCTCAGCGCGCCCGAAGTTCTAACGTATCACCTGCGCGTCGCGCTCACCGATGATTTTCCAGTCCTTACCGATGCGCCGCCAGCGCAATTGCTGCAACACCTCGCCGCTGCGCTCCTGCCCGTTGCCCGTCATCAGATACTGCTTGCGGAAGTACATGAGGGCCGTGCCGTCAACGCGGTTGATGGTAATTTCGGGAGTGCCCGCGCGCACGTCCAGAAGTTCGGTGCGCTGGAATAAGCGTGCCTTCTCGGCGCGCACGGACTCGCGCGAAACATTGCGCGACTGGTAAAAAATATTGAGCCGCGCATCATAAAAGTTCATCAACCCTTCGAGGTTGCGCGCGTTGGTCGCGGTCATCCACTCATCCAGCGCCTTGCGTAGCGAGGCGAACTTTTCTCCGGCCTCTGCCGTGTCCTGCGCTGCTCCCGGCGTCTGCGGCGACCCGGCGATGTCAGCCACGGCCTGGTCGAAGAAGTAGGTGATGCTGCGGTAGGTCGCCTCTGTCGGCTGTGGGACCAGTTTGCCTCCCTCATAGACGATGCCGGAAGTGACCATCCTGGTCCAATTACCCAGAGCGTCATACTCGTATGCGTAAGTTTCCCTGCCCAGCATGGCATCCTTATCATCGCGCACGGTCAACTCGCTGATGTTGCCCTGATCGTCATAGGCGTACTCCTCATGCCCTGCGCGCGAATTGACGGAGACCAGAAAATAGTTGCTCTCCACACGGTTGCCCTGCTGGTCATAGGTGGTTGATTCGAGCAGTTCGCGCGGCCCTTCCAAAAGCTTGCCGGACCTCATGAAAAGTTTCGCGGTTTCGGTCCGCACACGATTGACAGGGCCTTTGAGACCGTCCTGTTCTCGATTGCTGCCGGGCGTTGTGAGAGAGGAGTTCGGCAGAGGTGCGGCGACGTGCTGGTTGGCCCAACTGTAGGTCAGAGCGAAGCCGATGGCGCAGGCCGCGATAGCCGCCATGAGAAAGAGCCAGGAAGATTTTGATGCACCGATTTCTCGCAACATCACTTGGACCATCGAGACCAGCCGATCAGCTTAAACGCTTCACGCGATGATTTTTGAGCACCTTATCTTGTACGTCAACGGATGAGGGACCAAATATCTGGTATTCAAGACCTCAGACTCTAACACAGGCGGCGCGGCGAAGAAAGCCCTGGCCCGCAGGCGTGCGCCATCCGTGCGAACTATTAATTTTATAGTTGACAGGGAGACGAAAGTCCGTTATCCTCGCCCAACTATTAAAGATTTAATAGTTGGAATGGAGGCGCAGAGACTTGGCGAGAAAGCGATCACAGACCTTGACGGAGGCGGAACTTCGTTTGATGGACGTGTTGTGGGAGAAGGGCGCGGCGACGGTCGGCGACGTGGTAGAGGCTCTGCCTGGGAAAGCCGCCCCGGCCTACAGCACGGTCCTCACGACGTTGCGAATTCTGGAACAGAAGGGTTACCTGCGGCACAGCAAGGAGGGCCGCGCCTTCGTCTATCATCCTTTGATTGATCGAGGGCAGGCGCGGCGCAGTATTTTGCAGTACGTCGTCAATCGCTTCTTCGACAACTCGCCCGAACTCCTGGTGCTCAACGTGCTCAAGGAAGAGAAGATGGATGCGCGCGAGTTGGAGCGTCTGAAGAGAATGATTGAAGAAAGCGAGTAGGAGCAAGAAGGGTCATGAGCATTCTGTTTCGCCAACTTGATTTCGCGCCGCGCCTCATCGCGGAGGCGCTGCTCAATAGCCTCTGGCAGGGCGCTCTGCTCGCGTTACTCATCTGGCTGCTCCTGCGTCTGTGCGGGCGCAAGGCCAACGCGGCGACGAGGTACAGCATCTGGTCGGCCACCCTGCTCGCCGTCGTCTGCCTGCCGTTTCTCGACGCCTTCACTTCATCGAGAGCAGGCGAGACAGCCAGCCTCTCATCACCCGTCAACCGTCCCTTTGAGTCTTCGCACGCCTCTTCACCAGTCGCCACGCGAAACGCTCCTGAGTTGCCAGTTATGAACTCGACAGTCACGAACTCGACGGTCATGAACTGGACGAGCGCGGGGCCGCGTGCGAGCGGGTTCGAGAACGGCGAGATGATGGTCCAGACCAATGCTGAAGGGTCTTTGATACCCAACGCCGAAGGGTCTTTGATAAACGCGCCGCGCGGCTTTGCCGTACCAGTTGAGATGACGGCGGAATCTCGCACGGCGCGTGAGGGTTTTCGTCTTCGACTGAGGGACGATGGATGGTCGCGCGTCTTCTTGATTTTATGGATGCTGGGTGTCGCGGCGATGTTGGCCCGGCTCGCGCGCAGCTACCTCTCATTGCGGCGACACAAGCGAACGTCAGAGCCGCTGGCCGGAGATTATCAGGAGCGTCTGGGCCACTGGCTCAAGACCTGTGCGATTGGCCGCAGGGTCAGTTTGCGTGGCTCTGAGAAGATCAACGTCCCTTTGATGTTGGGCTTGAGAGAGACCGTCATTCTCTTTCCTGAGAGGCTGGCGAGCGAGTTGGCATCGGACGAGTTCGATCAGGTATTGCTTCACGAGTTGGCCCACGCGCGGCGGCGCGATGATTGGACCAACCTCCTGCAAAAGTTGTTTGAAGCCTGCTTCTTTTTTCATCCGGTCGTCTGGTGGACGGGACGCCAACTCAACGCCGAACGGGAGATGGCCTGCGATCAATGGGTCGTCAACGTGACGGGCGCATATCGTTCCTATGCTTCATGCCTGACACGGCTCTTCGAGTTGACGGAGACGCCGCGCGCGCCCCTCCTGGCTCCCGGAGCCTGGCGTTTGAAAAGCCATCTCGCCAGAAGAATCGAAACGATACTCAAGCATCAACGCGGCATCGCTCCGCATCTCTCAACCCGCAGGCTCATCATCCCGCTCTGCCTGCTCTGCGCGATGCTCATCCAATTCGTCCGCATCCCTCCCGTCATCGCCGTCAGCGTCGGCGCGAACGACGCGTTTAAGATTACCGAAGAGCATGACGAGTTCAACGACACGCACGCGGGCGCACAAAGGGCGCATACGGCGAGGCCAGCGATGACGCAAGATACGTCGCAGCAAGAGCCATTGCAGCCAGAGGCTTCGCAGCAAGAAACTTCACAGGAGAGCGATGCTAGTGAGGCGCTGAATTTCTCTGTCAATCATCGCGGGCTGCCGTTACATGATGCGCCGTTTGAGTTAGCGGAACGCGCCGGGAACATCACGCCACAGTTAATGCGACCCGTCGCCTTCGTGTCGCAACGGAGCGGCAACCCGCCAACGGAAATCTCAAACGGCGCGTCGCAGCCTGTCAGGGACCAGCCCTCGACGGCTCAGGGAGCGAGCGCTCAGGAGATGGTGAGTTCATCCGGCGTCGTCGTACCTACAGGCTTTTTCCGCACCGTCGCGGCGATGGATTCCCCCGCGTCGCAGAGAGAAGTACTGACGGCTCTGCTCAAGACAGGAGAACCGTCGCGCGAATTTCTGGTCCAGGCGTTGACGGTCGCCAGGAACATGGATTCGGATGGCGAGAAAGCGGAGTTTCTAATCTACGCGGCCAGATTTTGCTCCGCTGAGGCGGCGGTCCTGAATGCCTTTCTGGGCGCGGTCGAGTCCATCAAATCGGCTGGCGAGGAGCGGCGCACGCTGGCCGCGCTCTTGAAGTTGAAGGGGCAGGACGGGGTCATCCTGAGCCGCGCTTTGAGGACCGCCGCGACCATTGATTCGGACGGCGAGAAAGCGGAATTGCTGGTCATGGCCGCGAGGTTATATGCGATTGATAACGCGTCTCTGCCTGCTTTCCTCAACGCGGTCTCGACCATCAGTTCGGCAGCGGAGCGCAGGCGCGCTTTGACCGCCGCGCTGCGTCTGGGCAGCCCGCGCACGGAGGTTCTGGCCCAGCTTGTGAGGTTTGCGCGCAACCTCAATTCGGATGGCGAGAAGGCGGAATTTCTCGTCCGGGTCTCGGAAGTTTGCCCCGGCAGTGAGGCGTTGCTGGCGGCCTACGTGGCGACGGCGGTGACCCTCAATTCAGCGGAAGAGCAGAGGCGCGCGCTGGCCGCGATGTCCAACATGTCCAAGAAAAAAGTTATCGGCCAGGGAGTCCAGACACACACGAGGTTGCTCGCCAGAAACGGCGTCGTCGCTCAATAGTGAAAAAACATGATGAGGAAGAGCAGAGCCACGCGAGCGCGCGTTGTGGTTGTTGGAATAGTGTGCCTTTAAGAAATCATGATAGCTAACTCAGGTCAGTCCCGCCTGCTTCAGCCGGGCGGGTTTC
>DASYML010000198.1:0-35162 GCA_036009045.1 Pyrinomonadaceae bacterium | reverse complement strand
CGGATCGAGGGCGTCAATTTCGCCAGCGGCGGCGGTCCTGGAGATGGCTCCGGCGAAAGTTTTGCAGGGAGCGGTGCGGGAGCAGGGGTTGGCGTCATCGCCGACGCCTGAGACCCAGGTCCGCGTCGCCTGTGCCTGGGCCAATGAGACGCAGGCCAGCGAGAAAACGAGGATTGCTAAAAGTTGCAGTGTCTGTCTGAGTTTATTCATCTATCTCTCCTTTGGAGTCAGCGCGCCCGCACGTCCCTATGTGGCGAGCGCAGCGCGGGTGAAATGGTGGCGCATAGGTACGCCAGCAAATTGCTTGAAATTGAATTTGATGATTAGTGTGAACCAGGCGGACAAGCGAGGGATGCTCTCGGACTGGGCCAATTAAGAACGCGCGATAGTTTACATCATTCCTGGACCACGTCAAGCAGGCTCAACTGCTTGTTGGCCCACGACTCGTCCACGCCTTCCCTGCTGTCCATCCCGTCTCTTCTCGCGGACAGGACAGAGACCCTGTATCTACTCGGCGTCAGCCCGTAGGACCTTTTAAAGTCCTTGGCGAAATGTGTCTGATCGCGCATCCCGACCTTGCTCATCACTTCCTTGACGCTGAGAAACGTCGTCTCAAGAAGTTTCCGGGCCTGCGCCATTCTGAGCGATTTGAGATATTGAACGGGAGATTTTCCCGTCTCCGTTTTGAACAGATGACCGAAGTGCCAGATAGAGAGATTCACCGATTGGGCCAACTTTTCGAGCGACAAATCTTTCTGGAAATTCTCTTCCATGTAGGTCATCACCTTTTGCACCCTCGGATCAACGTACCTGACGGGCCCCGTTGGCCCAGCGAGACCCGTCTCTCCCCCATGCGTCATCTGAGAAATTATCGCCTTCATCATGAAGCTCATCTTCCAGGGGCGCTCTCGAAGCCTTCGGACAGCGCTGGCCCGGACCACCCATTAATCGTTTCTAAAGATCATTTCAAAAAATCATCAAGCAAAGATTGAATCGCGAGGATGAGCGAACGGTCGTCGCGTTGCGTGCATTGTTGTTCGTTTCATCCTCGCAACACAGAGGGTAAACCCATTCAACGCCCAGCGCAACACTAATCAGTAGGCCAATCTTGTTACACCTGAGCATCTCTTGCGAACTTCAAGTCCCAAGTTCCAAATCAAGCAGAGAACTCTTCCGCTTCTTGACTTGAGACTTGGGACTTGAGACTCGCTTTTATTGTTCCTGGAGTAATTTTTCGATCATCGCGCCGAGGGAGTCTGCTTCTTGCGGGCTGGCTCCGAGGGTGATGAAGCGTATGACGCCGTGGCGATCAATGAGGAAGGTGGTCGGAATGACGGAAACGTTGTAGGTCTCGTCGTTCGCTTCCGTGTCGGCGACGGCGAAGCCGTAGGGCAGGTGATGCTCCTTTTTGAACTGGCGCAGGTAAGATAACTCTGCTGCGGGCGTCGCTCCGCTGCCCGCGTCCGACCTCCCGTAATACTGCGTCACGCCGATGATGGTCAGTCCCCTGTCATTAAATTTTTCGTGCCAGTTTTTGAGGATGGGAAATGTCTGCTTGCATGGCCCGCACCATGTGGCCCAGAAATCCAGCAGCACGACGCGGCCACGTAAATCCGCGAGCCTCAACGGACGCTGGTCTATCCATTCCGTGACGGAGAGTTCGGGCGCAAAGCTCTTGTTCATCGCCGCGTCGTTCAGAGACTGTATATCAAAGGGGCGGCCCATCGCCCTCATCAGCTTGTTCGCCTGCGCGTAGAGAAGCGGCGAGGGAAGCGACAGGCTCAGCCCGCGCATCTCTTCCAGAACATGCGCCGCCTCGTCAGGCTTTTTCATTTCGATGTAAGTTTCTACGAGGACGTTGACGCTTCCGTTGAGCAGGTCCGCAAAGGTACGCTTTTCCACAGCCGTGTGCGGCTTGAGTTGCCTGACGGCATCGAGCGCGTCGCGTCCATGCACAATCGCGCGGTCAAAAGTTTTACCCTTGCGATAAGCGTTGGCGAGTTCTATATCAACCTGCGCGCGGCGCTCGAAGCTACCCGTCTCAATGCTCAAATAATCCGCGCGCTCTTTCTCCGCTTCTTCAAAGAGTCCCTGCTTCGCCGCGAGTCTGGCGACGGTCAGGCGTGCCGCCTGCATCTGGTCCTTCGTGCCGCCAGCTTTGTTCGACAGGTAGCGGCGCAATGCATCGAGCGCGCCCTCTTCATTGACCGCCAGCAGATAGAGTTGGCCCAAATAATAAAGGTCCGCGCCCGCTAAATCTTTACGCGCGGCCAGCGTCGCGGCGTAGCGCGCGGCCATGTCGCGTTGCTCCTGTAGAGTTTGCTGGGCCAATTTAGGATCATAGGGAAGATGCTTGCGATTGAACTCCTCATACTTTCTATGCAGATAGCCGCTGGCCTCCGTATAAAGGTCCAGAGCCGTGTCCGGCAACTGCGATTGACTTGAGACCTTTGCCGCCGCGCTACCGCCTCCGCGCGCTTCCTGCGCGAAGCCATCAGATGGCGCGAGCGAGAGCAAAGCGACGCTCAGGCAACACGCGATAATCCCGGCGATGAAACTTTTCATGCGAATAGTTCCCAGATCAATCAAACCATACTGGCGCATTGAAAACGGTCCGGCGTGAAAGCCCTGAGCAGCGGCGGCATGACTCCACGCGTCACAACGTCCGCAATCATCTCGCCCGTGATGGGTGCCAGCAGGATACCGTTGCGATAATGTCCGGTCGCATAGACCAGCCCGCGCACAGACGCGCATGTGCCCAGGACCGGCAAATCATCCTCCGCGCGCGGTCGCAAACCGGACCAGTAATCAACGAGAGCCAATTCGCCGACGGACGGCGCGATCTCTATCGCGTGCGTCATAATCGCATGAACGCCAACGCCGGTCACGCGCCTGTCAAAGCCCGCGTGCTCCGTCGTCGAACCGGCGAGCAGCCGCCCATCCATGCGCGGAACCAGATAACCGCGCGGGCTATAAAGAACGTGGCGCGCGAGGCGTTGCCGCGCGTCGAAACAGAGCATCTGCCCGCGCACGGGTTCGATGCGAAGAGCGGGAAGCTCGCTGCTCATATCGTTGCCACGGCTATCGCCCGCGCCAAGACGCCCGCCGATGAGGGATGACCACGCGCCGCCCGCGATGATGATGAAGGGCGCGCTCACAGTGCCGCGAGATGTTTCGACGCTTCTCACTTCGCCGCGTTCTATCCTGACGTTGAGCGCTTCCGTGCTCGTCATCAAACGCACGCCATATTTTTCAACGGAGGCGACGAGCGCGGCCACCAGCCGACGATTTTCCACCTGCGCGTCGAGAGGAAATAGCAGGGCGCTGCGTACGCTTTGAGAGATGCCAGGCTCTATCAAGCGCGCTTCTTCCGGCGTCAATTTCTGGACCGTTAATCCGGCGCTCGCCTGCCAGTTATAACGGCGCGACATCTCCGCCTCGTCCTCTTCGGTAAAGCCCAGATAGAGCGTCCCCGTTCTTTCGAGTTCAATATCAACGCCGGTCTCTTCTTTTAATTCAAGGGCCAGCGACGGGTAGAGATCGCGGCTCGCGCAGGCCAGTTCCAGGAAGGCGTCTGCGCGGTCCGCCTCTGCCTGCGCGGCGAGCATCCCTCCGGCGGCAGATGATGCTTCCGCTCCCGGACTCGCGCGTTCTATGAGCGTCACGCGACGCACGCCGCGACGCGCCAGCGAGCGCGCGATTGATAGTCCGATGACGCCTCCGCCCACGATGACAACATCAGCCGCCACGTCGCCCGCACTGAATGACTCCTGACTTCGCATTGAGAATAACTTGCTGGTATGATGTCGAACAACAGAAGCCAGAAGTCAGGAGCCGGAGGTCAGAAGGAAGCAAGCCCGACACATGCTTCTTTCATGATTCTTGATGACTGGCTGGCGCTTTTCTTCCGGCTTCTGAATTCTGGCTCCTGACTTCTTATTTTATGAAACATACTATCACACTCATCCCTGGCGACGGCATCGGCCCGGAAGTCTCCTCGGCGGTGGTCCGCATGATAGAGGCGGCGGGCGCAACTGTGGAATGGGAGACGCATTACGCGGGCGCGCAGGCGCTGGAAAAATTCGGTGAAACGCTGCCTGCGGACCTCCTCGAATCAATCAAGCGAAACAAGGTCGCGTTAAAAGGACCAATTACGACGCCCGTCGGCAAAGGCTTCACGTCCGTCAACGTGGGGCTGCGGAAAGCCCTGGACCTCTATGCCAACCTGCGGCCCGTGCGTGCCCTGCCGAACGTGCCCTCACGCTACCCTGAACTGGACCTCGTCGTGGTCCGCGAAAACACGGAAGACCTCTACTCCGGCATAGAGCACGTCGTCGTGCCGGGCGTCGTCGAAAGCATCAAGATCATCACGGAGAAAGCCTCGACGCGCGTCTCACGCTTCGCCTTCAACTACGCGCGGCGCGAGGGTCGCAAGAAGGTCACGGCGGTGCATAAGGCGAACATCATGAAGTTGTCGGACGGTCTCTTCCTAGACTGTTTCCGCAACGTCTCGCGCGATTATCCTGAGATAGAGGCGGACGATAAGATTGTGGACAACGCCTGTATGCAACTGGTCATGCGCCCGGAGCAGTTCGATATTATGCTGCTCGAAAATCTTTACGGCGACATCGTCTCGGATTTGTGCGCGGGCCTGATAGGCGGCCTCGGCCTCGTCCCCGGCGCGAACATAGGCGAGCAGGGCGCGGTCTTCGAGGCCGTCCACGGCTCCGCGCCGGACATCGCCGGACAGGGCATCGCCAACCCGACGGCCCTGCTTCAATCAGGCATTCTGATGCTGCGCCACCTCGGCGAACGCGAGGCCGCGCAGAGACTCGAAAGCGCGATGCTCAAAGTTTTTGAGGAAGGCAAAGTCCGCACGCGCGACATCGGCGGCCAGTCCAAGACGATGGAGTTTGCCGAAGCGATCATCAACGCGATGCAATGACCGCACGGCGTTGATACTCAAAGAAAAGTTTTCATCGAGGCGGAAATCGTCCGGCTCGATCTCACAAAGGCATCGTCCGGCGCTTCTCGCGTGCCGTGCGTTGCCTCCGTACCAGACTCCGACTCACGGGAGGAAAAACGATGACCTTAAAAAATTACGGGCGTAAAACCTTAGCGCTCCTCTTCATCGTAGCGTTGCTGAATCTCTCTTCGACCGCCTTACTCGCCGCGCCCGCGACGGAAAGAGCGGCACATCCTGCGGGCGAGTTGATAGCTATGGGCCTGGTCAGAGTTGACGGTGTGCTGATGTTGTCGGGGGCGACAATTATTTCGGGCAGCACCATCAGGACGGAAGAGAAGGATGGCGCGATTATCAGTCTGGGCCAACTCGGTCGCATGGAGCTATCGCCCGGAGCAATTCTCCGCCTGGACTTTGACGAGGAAGGGTTCATGGGCCAACTTGAGACGGGACGCCTGCGCGTCTCACTGCCACCGAAAGCCCACGGCAGTATCCTGACACGGGAGGGCAGGATCGTCGCGCAGAATGAAGAGGCGGCGCGCTTCACGGTCGAGGTCAGGGAAGGCCGGACTCACGTTGCCACTGAGGCGGGGCGTGTAGAGTTGCAAGCCGGTCAACGGACGCAGCATCTCATCGCCGGTCAGGAAACGTTGTTCAGCAAGGCCGCCATAGACCTGCCCTCTCCCGCCAGCCGGTCGCAAAATTCTCAGAACTTGAGCGGCAATAAACTGACGGGACTGGTCGTGGCGATTATCGGCGTGCTGACCGCGATTGGTCTTATCATTACTCTTCAACGAAGCGACAAGCCGCAAGAAAATTTCGGCGGGATGCTAGACGGCGGCAGTCCCAACAAGTAGGCGATGACCGGCGGTCTGCTTGATGCAGGTCGCACGGCATGAGCGATACACCAAGCGCAGTTTAGTGCGCGCCGAAGTCTTCAATCTCTCAAATGGCCTGAAGACTTCGGCGCGCTTTCGTTTACTTGACAGGAGTCGCGCCTGGCGTGGCGGCCTGATAGTCTCCCGCGAGGACGACCGTTAATTGGTCCGGGCGAAAATACTTGCGTATGGCGGCGTTGACTTCTTCGACCGTGACCGCCCCTATGAGTTGCGGGTAACGGTCCAGATAGTCAGCGCCGAGGTTGTAAAACTCCGCGTTCCAGAGCGCGCGTGCCAACCCCGCGTTGCTCGCCAGACTGACTTTGAAAGCGCCGATGGCGGATGATTTTTCGTCCGCGAGTTCTTCCGGGCGGATGCCTTTTTGGACGTAATCGCGCAGGACGTTGACGGTCGAGTTAACGGCCTTCTCAACATTCTGCGGATTGACGGAGACGCCTATCAGCCACGGGCCGGAGGCGAGTCCCGGCGAGCGGAAGCGCGAGTTGATGCCGTAGGTCAGACCCTCCTTATCACGCACTTGCAGACCGAGACGCGAAGAGAGCGTGGATTCACCGAGCGCGCTGTTCGCCAGGATAGCCGCGTAGTAATCCTTCGCGTTGCGGCGCAGGGGTGCGGCAGCGCCCAGATAGATGTCCACGCTGGCCTTGTCTTTGATGAGCACGACTTCGCGCCTGCTGCCAGTGGCCTGCGCCGGGTCCGGCACGTTGATGTCAACGTTTCTTGGTCCAGCGAAAGAGCCGAAGGATTCTTCAAACTGCTTTCTCACTTCGCCCGCGCTGACATCGCCCGCGACCGATAGAATCAGCGAACGACCGCCGTATTGCTCCGTGTAGAAGCGGCGCACGTCGTCAACCGTAATCGAGTTGATGCTGGTGATAAGCTTCTGCCCGGCGGGCAGATAAAAAGGGTTCGCCGCATCGAAGGTCAACTGTGTAAAGCGTTCATAAGCGCGATAGCCCGTGCTCGCCTGTTGTTCCTGAATGGCGGCGATGGTCTGCTGCTTGAGCTTGTCGAGTTCGTCTGCGGGAAAGGCAGGCTCGCGCAGTTCTTCTGAGAGCGTCTGCATGAGGAGCGGCAAATCTTTCGAGAGCGAACGCGCGATGATGTTGACGGTAAAAGGGTCCGTCGTAAAGTCTATGTCCGCGCCGACCGATTCGAGCGCGGAGGCTATCTCAAGCTTGCTGCGTTTTTTGGTCCCGCGTTCGAGCATCTCGGCAGTGACACGCGCGAGGCCGGGTTTGTCGCGTGGCTCGAAGTAGGAACCGGCGCGGAAAGAGCCGCGCAGGGCGATGGTCGGCGTGGCGTGATTCTCAAGCACGAGTAAGGTCGAGCCGTTCGGCAGTTGCGTGCGTACGTTGCGAGACGCGAAATCCGAGCCGCCCCTGTTCGCGGTCTGGCGCTCTCCCTTATTCATCTCCGCATCCGACGCACGCGCGTCCTTCACTTCACTCTCGGAAGGCTCGACCGTCAAGCCGGGTTCTCTATAAAACTGCACGCCGCGTTTGAATAGCCCTCGCGGCCCGGCGGCGACTGGTCCAATAGACATCTCTCCATTAACTGGTCCAATCGGACCGTTCCCGTTGTCATCCATGCCTGGACCAATTCCATCCGCCGACGCGGTCTGGCCCGCCTGCTTCGGAATGAAGTGGCCGACGGTGCGATTGTCTTCCGTGAAATAGACGCG
Source organism: Pyrinomonadaceae bacterium (assembly GCA_036009045.1). Lineage (GTDB taxonomy): Bacteria > Acidobacteriota > Blastocatellia > Pyrinomonadales > Pyrinomonadaceae > DASYML01. Next base: position 27,616 of record DASYML010000198.1, on the reverse strand, counting down.
CGCGACGCGTTGAACATCTGCGGGCTGCACGCGAGAGATGTTGGCGGCGTAGTCTTTATAATAACGCCAGTCGGCGACGGCCTCCGCCTCCGACATCTGTTCCGCGATATTGAATGTGCCGTCGCGGTCATACGCGACCTGGGCCAGAATTTGCTGCCTGGCTTTTTCCACTTCGGCCCCGGTCAATCCCTGTTCGCCAACGCGGCGCAACTCGTTGAGGATGGTCTCTTCGACCTGCTTCGGCTCGACGCCGGGCCGCACCGTCGCGGAGACGTTGAAGAGCCCAGGGTCTCTATGCTGGTCCACGTTGGAGGAGACGTTGACGGCCAACTGTTTTTCAACGAGCGCTTGATAGAGGCGACTGGTGACGCCCCTTGAGAGGGCGTTCGAGACGACGACGAGCGGGTAGATGTCGTTCTGCGCGGGCGGGTTCAACGCGCGCCTTGCGAGGTCTTCATTCGAGAGCACGTTCAACTGGCCCAGGACGCCCGGCGTGTGAAAAGCCATCTGCACGATAGCGAGTTCGCCCGCGCGTCGAATGACCAGCCGGCGCTCGCCCTGTTGCGGCGGCTCTTCCGTGTAGACCTGCGGGATGGGACTGGCGGAGGCCGCGTACGCGCCGAAATATTTGTTGATGAGAGACAACGTGTGGCCGCGTTCAAAGTCTCCGACGATGATGGCGGTCGAGTTGTTCGGATGATAAAAGGTATCGTAGAAAGTTTTGAGACGCGCGGTCGGCACGCCTTCGACATCCGTGCGCCAGCCGATGGTCGGATGATGATAAGGATGCTCGCGGAAGGCAGCGGCGTAGACGGCTTCATCCAGCACTTCGGAGGGTTCGTTCTGCCCGCGCTCAAGCTCGTTGCGGACGACCGTCATCTCCGATTGACGATCCGCGTCCGCGATTAAAGAGTTGCGCATACGGTCCGCTTCGAGTTTGATGGCAAGCTCTATCTGGTCCGAGGGCACGGTCTCGAAATAATTGGTCCGGTCATACCAGGTGGTGGCGTTGAAATCCGCGCCGACCTTTTGCAGCGTGGCGGAGATTTGCGTGTTTTTGTCGCGGTTGAAGGTCGGCGTGCCCTTGAACATCATGTGCTCAAGCAGGTGCGTCGAACCCGTATAGCCGACCGCCTCGTTGCGCGAGCCGACCTTGTAGACTACCAGCACCGTGGCGACAGGCGCGACGCGGTTCTCCACCAGCAGCACCTTCATCCCGTTAGCCAGTTTGTATTCCCTGATCCCATCGGCCTCCGTCACGAACGTGACGCCCGTGGGCAATTGCTCACTCTGCACAGTCTTTGTCTCTCCTTCAACTTTAACTTCTTCCGCGCTCGCGGCCCGTAGCAGCGAGGGCAGCGCGACGAAGAGGGCCGCCACCGCCACCAACGCGCCCGAAAAATAGCGTAGATTTCTCCATCTCATAGGGGACCTTCTCCTCTTCAAGAAATCTCATGATAAAGAAGCGGGCGTCTGCGAACGCACGCGTTTCAAAGGGGAACAGGGGATTGGGAAGGTTAATAATAGGATTCGAGGGGCCAAAAGAAAAGTCCGCCGGGCGTTTGACGGAAAGGATAGCTGCGGATGGGGCCTCATGTGAGAGAATTGAGGAATAAAGTCAGTCGCCCTTTCGGGTCGCCACCATGAGCAGCCTGTCAGAGTTCATGTCGAAGGGTTCCTGGTCCAATAAACCGTATCCCTCACACTCCGTAAAGCCCGCTTCTTCGAGCAGGCGGCAAAGCTCACCGTAGGTGTAGAGGCGTTGCGAAGATGGCCGCTTGTCGGTCTGGCCGCCGCGCATAAAGGTGTAGTCCGTGTGCAGGCGGCTCGTCACATGGTCATACCTGTTCTCTATGAGAAGCGTGATGTCGCCTATCTCAAACCATTGGCGCTGCTTGAATTTCAAGAGCGTCGTCTCCGCGATGTTGTGCGTGTCAATGACGAATCTCGCGCCCGGCTTCAAGGCGCGACCGACCGCCTTCACAAAATCCGCGTTGCCTTCGTCGGTCATGTAACCGAAGCTATTGCCAAAGCAGAACGCGCCGTCGAACCGTGCCGCGAGGGGAAGGTCGCGCATGTCCTTATGCTCGAAAGCGACCTTGAGATTTCGCTCTACAGCACCGGCGCGCGCTTCCTCTATGAAGTCAGCCGCGAAGTCAACTCCCGTCAGCGAGTAGCCGCGCGCCGCGAGTTCCAGAGAGAGACGACCGTTGCCGCAGGGCACGTCCAGGATTTCAGCAACGGGTGAGACTCGCAGCATCGCCTCGATAAAATCCGCCTCGACGCGCGTCTGCTCTGCCGTCACCGCGCCGCGCCAGAGGTCCAACGCGACCCCGTGAAAGAAATTCTCCCACCACTCTTCACGAACATTCATGCGAGTTGCTCCTAATAGAATTTAAGATTCTGCCACAGAGAACACAGAGCAAGGATAAACTGGAAACGTTGAAAGCTGAATCGAAAGCCAAACTGCTTATCTTTTATCCTTTATCTTTTTCTTATCTCTGTGCGCTCTCCGGTCCTCTGTGGCTAATTTTAATGGTCCTCTAACACCAGCAGCGCGGCCTCGCCTCCGCCGGAAGAGACGTTGCAGAGGGATGAGGCGGAGAGGCGGACCAGCCCGCCTTCGACGCGGTTGAGAAAGAGAAACGGATCAAAGTCAACCAGCATTTCCTCCCTGCTCATCCTCTGCGCATCGAACATCGGCAGGGAAGCTTTACGGACCGGCGCGCGTTCCTGCGCGACGTAAGGATGCGCCAGCGCGTGCTTGATAGCCGCCTCCCATTGGTCCGGCTTCGTCTCCCAACCGATGTACACGCCGCCGCCTCCGTAATCGTCGTTTGGTTTCATGACGAAGCGCTCGCGCTCTCTTCTGAGCAGGTCCGGTAAATCCTCTTCGCCCTCTTCAAAAGTGGTGCGCCCCTCTCGCACAATGCGCGTCCAGGGAATGTGCCGGTTGATGACGGCCAACTGTTCTTCATCGAAGAGATGCGCGTAACGCGGGTCGCTCAGGATAGCAAAGCCAGCCTTCTTGTGTGCGACCTTGACGCGAAAAGAGTTGACCATGCAGACCCTGCGCTCGGCATAGGCGCGCACGAGCGGGTGCGTCTCGTCATGTCTTTGCAAAAATTCATGAATGATGACTCGCTTGTAGAAGATGTCCACGCGAAAATCACCGGCGGTCAAATGACCGTCCCTGTAGACAAACTCTGCGGGGTCCGCGACGATGGTGGGGTAGCCCCCGGCCTCGAAAAATTCTTTGAGGACATAAAACTCGCTCGCCGTCGAGACGCCTTCCCAATCCACGACGGCGATGTGCGGGCGCTCCGCTGCGCCGCCCCATTCCCTGTAAGCCTCAAGCAGCGCGACCAGCAAGCGCTCGTGCGGCCTCGGCATCCAGTGAGCATACTGGTCCAGAAATTCACGCATGTGCGGCAATCCGAAAATGGTCTTCTCGATCTGCATCTGGTCCACGATGCCCGCCGGACTCTCCGCGTTATACTCCAGAAACTTGAATCCCTCATCGGAGAGAAAAGCGTCCAGGCGACTCGTCACGCAGAGGCGCGAATAACCCGGATCAATCCTTGCCAGACGCGTCTCGCTCTCCGTCAAACCTAGCTCCGCGAGCAGAGAGTCATCAACGAGCGCGCTCGCCGCCAATCGCTCGAAGGCCAGCGCCAGAATCTCAGCGGCCTTCGCTATCTCTTCGTATCGCGCGCGCGTCAAAAGATAAGGACGAAGGAAAGGACTGAACGGGCGTTCGCCGTGGACCAGTCCCAATTCGCGCTGTGTTGCAAAGAGACGCGCGAACAATTCTGGTCCAATTCGCGGATCATTTGAGATGCGCTGGTCCAGCCACTCAAGGGCCAGCGCCAGTGATTGAGAAGACATCTATGCAAACTCCTCAAGGGTTTCAAACCAGAGGGTCGCCCCTGATGCCGAACACCTGATCGTAGGCCACGGCCCAGGCGGCCAGCCCGACCGGCATAAAGAAGAACGCTCCGACGTAGCACATGAGCAACCCCACCATGCCGAGCAGCGTATTCAACAACAGCAGCCCCACCACGCCGCTCAGATTTCCCATGACGGCGCGGATGCTCGTCTTGACAGCATCGAGGCCGGAAAGTTTCCGGTCCACAATCAACGGGAACGTAAAAATGAAGACCGCTCCGACCAGTATCAGCACCAGCACCATGCCCACGAAGAGACCCATGATCGAGATGAAAAACATCGGAGGCGGAGCGGACGGCGGTCCACCCCTGCGACCCGCCGTCCCCATGCTGCTCATCATCCCTATGAAAAAGAAGAGATAGAAGGGAATCATGATGATTATCGCGGGCACGATCTGAATCAGCATCGCAATGAGGCTCTGCGCGAAATAGTCGAAGCCCTTGAAAAGCATATCGAAGGCAACGGTCCCTCCGCGTCTGCGCCTTAACAGGCAGAGGTAGATACCGCACATCATTGGTCCAAGAATTATGCCGAAGGGGACCGCGCCGCCGATTAACACTCCGACCGCCGTGATGCCCAGGAATAACCAGTACTGGTCCTTAATCAACCCCCAACCCTCTTGCAGGCATTGCACGGGACTGACAGCGCCCCTTCTGAATTCGGGAAGACTCGCGCTCATGTGGCTTCTCTCCTTCTCTGCTGGCTGTGATAGATATGCTGACCGTGATAGCTTCAGCGGAAATATTTTTTGAGGCTCCGGCATTTCATCTTTAGCGGCGTCGCGTCAAGGCGCGCTTCACTAATGGCCGGTCTCTCCTCGCCATTATAGTTCGCATGGACCGAATAGGGATACTCTTTCGTCTCTCTGCGTTGAGGTTTTAATTTTTCGCATACTCAAGTAATAATTGGTAGAGTAGATATGACAGGAGCCGCCTTGATGGAAAAACATATTGTCGGAAAGCCGGTGCCGCGCAAAGAGGGACGCGCCAAGGTGACGGGCCGGGCGCGCTATATTGACGACCTGGTTTTTCCGGGTATGTTGTACGGCGCGACCGTGCGTAGTGCGGTCGCGCGCGGTCGCATTCGCGGCATCTCCTTTGAAGACGGGATTCCCTGGGACGAATTCACCATCGTCACGGCCAAGGACATTCCCGGTGAAAACTGCGTCGCGCTCATCCTCATGGATCAGCCATATTTGGCCCATGAATTTGTCAATCACCCGGAAGAGCCGGTGGTCCTGCTCGCGCACGCGGATAAGCATCTGCTCGAAGAGGCGCGAAGGCGAGTCTCACTCGATATAGAGCCTGTGCCCGCAGTCTTTTCGCTGGACGATTCGTTGGCCCAAAAGGAGATTATCTGGGGCGAGGACAACGTCTTCAAATCCTACCTGGTGGAGAAGGGCAACGTTGATGAGGTCTGGGCCAACGCGGATTTGATAGTCGAAGGCGAGTATCGCACGGGCGCGCAGGAACAGCTTTACATAGAGACCAACGGTGTCATCGCCATCGCCAACCCGTTAGAAGGCGTGACCGTGTGGGGTTCCATGCAGTGCCCTTACTACGTGCATAAGGCTTTGCTCAAACTGTTCGGCCTGCCCGAAGAGAAGATTCGCGTCATCCAGACGGAGACGGGCGGCGGCTTCGGCGGCAAGGAAGAATATCCTTCCATGATAGGAGGCCACGCCGCGCTCCTCGCATGGAAATCCGGCAAGCCCGTCAAGATTATTTACGACCGCGCGGAAGACATGGCCGCGACGACCAAGCGTCATCCATCAAAGACCACGCATCGCACAGCCGTCACGCGAGACGGAAAATTGCTCGGCATGGAAATAGACTTCGTCGTTGACGGCGGAGCCTACGCCACGCTCTCCGCTGTCGTGCTCTCGCGCGGCACGATTCACGCGGCTGGTCCATACGCTTGCCCCAACGTTCGCATCAAGTCGCGCGCCGTCGCCACGAACGTGCCCCCGCACGGCGCTTTTCGCGGCTTCGGCGCGCCGCAGAGCATCTTCGCGCTTGAGCGTCACATGAATAAAGTGGCCCAGGAATTGGGCCTCAGTGCCGAAGAGTTTCGCCGCCGCAATTTTATTCGAGAGGGAGAGACGACCGCGACCGAGCAGGTGATACGCGAAAATGTGGACATGAATCATCTGCTGGATCGCGCGTTCGAGTTGACGGACTACCATGCGAAGACGGAAAAGTTCGCGGCGGAAAATTCTTCATCGAGAATCAAGCGCGGGATAGGCTTCGCTTCGTTCATGCACGGCGCGGGCTTCACAGGCTCAGGCGAAAAATATCTTGAGTCCGTCGTCGGCGCGGAGGCGACCGCAGAGGGACGCGTCAGAATCCTCGCGGCCAGCACGGAGATAGGCCAGGGCACTAACACTATCTTCGCGCAGATTGCCGCTGAAGCGCTTAATCTCGATTACGATGCGATTGAGATTGCCACGCCCGATACGAGCGATGTGCCCAACAGTGGGCCAACCGTCGCCTCTCGCACCTGCATGATTGTGGGCAAGCTGGTCGAGTCCGCCACGCTCGGCCTTAAACAGACCTTAGTGGCGAGCGGGCTGTTGACGGAGAACTACACACAGGGGGAGTTTCAAAAAGCCTGCGCGGGCTATATAGAAAAAATTGGTCCATTAAAATCCTTCAGCAAGTACGTTGCGCCGCCGGGCATTAACTGGGACGACGAGAAATATCGCGGCGATGCCTACGGCGCTTATGCGTGGGCCGTGTACGTCGCAGAAGTCGCCGTGGACACGCTTACCTTCGAGGCGCGCGTCGAAGATTTTGTGGCCGTGCAGGAAGTCGGTAAAGTCATACATCCCGTGCTCGCTGCCGGACAGATAGAAGGCGGCGTGGCCCAGGCCATAGGCTTTACGCTTTTCGAGTCGGTGGTCTGGCAGGAGGGCCGCATGATTAATAACCAGATGACCAACTACATCATCCCGACCGCCGCAGACATTCCGCCCATCCGCGTTTTCTTTGAAGAGATGCCCTACATTTATGGACCAGCCGGAGCGAAAGGCATCGGCGAACTACCGATGGACGGCGCTGCGCCCGCCATCCTCAACGCAATCGAGAACGCCACTGGAGTCAGCATCAACCACGTTCCACTGATGCCGGAATCGCTCATGCGAGCGATGGTGAAAGGCGAGCCTCTTTCAGACCATGCCTGAGACAACAGAAAAAGTCGCCGTCAACTGCCACGTCAACGGCGAGGAGCAAACACTTCATGCTTATCCGATGGCACGCCTCTTAGACGTGCTGAGAGAAGAACTGCGCCTGACCGGGACCAAAGAAGGATGCGGCGAGGGAGAATGCGGCGCGTGCTCCGTCCTGATTAACGGCCAGTTAGTCAACAGCTGCCTCGTACCTGTCATACAGGTCCAGGAAAGTGAAATCAAAACCATAGAGGGCATCGCGCTCAGCGAAGAGCAATTGCACGGCGTGCAGGAAGCCTTCATCACCTGCGGCGGCGCGCAGTGCGGCATCTGCACCCCCGGCATGGTCATCGCGGCGGTTAGTTTACTGGACCAGAATCCGAACCCGAACGAAACGGAGATTCGCACGGGGTTAGCCGGAAACTTGTGCCGCTGTACGGGCTACATGAAGATTTTTGAAGCGGTCGTCAAAGCTTGCCAGCGCGATGGAGCGAAAGCTTGAGAGCTTATCTTCCTGAATACGAGTTGAGAGTCCCGAAGGACTTGAGCGAAGCGCTCGCGCTGCTTGAGAGTGAGCCGGGCGTGTGGAAGCCTTTTGCGGGCGGGACGGATTTAATGGTCCTGTTTGAAGCGGGTAAGTTGGCCCATCGAAAATTTTTTAGCATCTGGCATCTGCCCGAACTGCGTGGAATAGATGTGACGGCTGAGCATGTCACGCTGGGCGCGCTGACGACGTATACGCAGGTGCAGGGAACTGAGGTCTTACGGCGAGAGTTTCCAATGCTCTGCCAGGCGGCGAGCGAGACGGGCGGGCTGGCGATTCAGAACCGGGGCACGCTCGGCGGCAACATCGCCAACGCTTCACCTGCGGGCGACTCGCCTCCCACGCTCCTCGCCTATGACGCGCAACTCGAACTCGTCTCACAGGGCGGCACGCGCTTCGTCGCGTACAGCGAATTTCACACAGGCTATAAACGTCTGGCGCTCGGCGCGGGCGAACTCATCAAGAGCATTCGTCTGCCGCGTACAGGGGGAGCGGTCCATCAATACTATCGTAAGGTCGGCACGCGCAAGGCGCAGGCTATCTCAAAGGTCTGCTTCGCGGGCCTTGCCAGGATGGAGGGCGCGAGCATCAGGGAGATACGCCTCGCGCTGGGGAGCGTCGCGCCGACGCCTCTCAGGTGTCTCAGGACGGAAGAGGTTTTAAAGGACCAGAAATTGGATGCTCCGCTCATCGGTGCTGCCCGCGCGTCACTCTCCAAAGAGATCGTCCCGATAGACGACATTCGCTCGACATTCGATTACCGCCTGCGCGTGGCCCTCAATCTACTGGAAGACTTTTTGTCCACTCTGCAAACAAACACGCGAGAGCAAGTCGGAATGATGAAAGATGAAGGATGAAAGTGTGGCTATTCAAGACGCATAGTTACTCTTTCATCCTTCCGCCTTCATCATTCCGACTTGCTTTTCACTCCTTGCTTTTGACGTTGGTGCTTCATATACTTTCGCGCATTGAAGGCTCTATAGCGGTTTTCAATTGAGTGCGACAAAGTGTCAGTACCGCCTGCTTAAGCCGGGCGGGTATTCCTGTCTGGGCAACGGACCCGCCCAGCTTAAGCAGGCGGGACTGACCTGACGCTTGCCGCAATAGTCGCATCCAATTGAGAACCGCTATAAGCCTTATGGTGTTTTATCGGAAGGGTTGCTTGCGCTTCCGGGCGCGCTCACACGAGAAGCGACCAACACATCTTTCCTCGCCTGCGACGGTTAATGAGGCCACAGAGAGGCAAATCAGAGTGGCTTTCCCGTAGTTTAAAAGAGACTTGAAGAAGAGAGGTTATTGATGAGCGAAGATAACCAGAACTCAACTGATAACCAGAACTCAAGTATGGCGACGTATCTGACCGCCGGGGCGGGCGTCATCTTTATTCTCATCTCGGTCCTGCTCATCATCCTCTACCCGAATCCCAGCCCGGCGCAGTATCAGGTCTTCAAAATCGTGTTGGCACTGGCCTGCGCGGGATTTGCCGCCGCGATTCCGGGGGCGATAAATGTCGGGGTGGGCCATGCCGTGCGCGCGGGCGGAGCGATGGGCGTCTTCGTCATCATCTACTTTTTCAGCCCGGCTGGAATGATGCTTAATAGGCCCACTAATGAAGAGCATCCGAAAGACGGCGTGACCGCCGCCTCGCCCACGCCCGGCGTCTCTCCAAACGATCATGCGAAAGCCACGGAACCGGCGTTGAAAAATCTTCAGACTCCGTTCAACGTCGAAGTAATATACGATCAGCCGGGTGGATTGAACATGCGTAAAAGCCCAGGCAGCGGCGCAGTCATCGTCAAACTCTTGAAGGGTTCAAAGCTGACGGTGCAGAACAGATTTGTCGAGTCGAATAACTACAGATGGTGGCCCGTTAAATTGGACCAGGGCTGGATCGCCGAAGGCGAAACGGACCTCACCAAGCCGCGCTTGTTGAAGGCCATCAGCGTGCCCGCGATTGCCAATAACGAACAGGTCGTCGTCAACTATAGCTCGTCGCGCAATCCAGGGCTTTCCCTGAGACGCGATTACGACCTCCGCAGCGAGACCATCGCCGTGCTCTCACAGGGTTCTAAGATGACCGTCATCGGAGGGCCGCAGACCAAGCAGGGTTACATCTGGTGGCTCGTACGCGTGGACGACGGGTGGATTACAGAAGGCCCGACCGATGATGCTCAACCACGGTGGCTCAAGCCAGCGTCGCGCTAATCAGTGTGACTTGAGTATCTTTGAAAGCGGAGTTCACTACCGCAGACACAGAGGACACAGAGGACGCACAGAGTTATTGAATATTTTCTCAGTGCTGACTCTGTGCGCTCTGTGTCTGCGGTGGTGAGTTATCAACTTCCCTGCGCTCAATCCAGAATATTTCTCTCAACTTTGAGTTTGAAACAACACCAAAATTCTCTATAGACGAAGCATCTTATTGCCAAAGCGGTGAACTTATGGTTTAACTTGCATCATGCTTCCGCCCGATCTTGTCATACGCGGCCACAGGGTCGTGACGCCCGTCTCAACTGCGCCCGCGTCCGTTCATATCAGGGATGGCCGCATTAGCCGTGTCGGTTCCTATGATGATGTGCCGGGCGGGTGCGTCGTCTCAGAGGCCAGCGAAGATTCCGTCGTGATGCCCGGACTGGTGGACACGCACGTTCACATCAACGAACCCGGTCGCACGGATTGGGAAGGCTTTGCCACGGCGACGCGCGCGGCTGCGGCTGGCGGTGTGACGACCGTCGTCGAAATGCCGCTCAACAGTATTCCGCCGACCACGACGCTCGAAGGCTTTAAGGCGAAACTCAAGGCGGCGGAAGGACAGTGCAGCGTTGACGTTGGCTTCTGGGGCGGAATCGTGCCGGGAAACTTCGCAGAACTACGCAGTCTCTCGGAGGCGGGCGTGCTCGGCTTCAAATGTTTTCTGGTCCATTCGGGCGTTGACGAATTTCCCAACGTCACGGAACCAGACTTGCGAGCAGCGATGCCCCTGTTGGCCCAACTGGGAGCGGTCCTTATCGTCCACGCCGAAACGCCCGCGCCGATTGAGGAATCTCTCAAGGCTCTGACGCAGGCGGGAGGGCCGGAAGACCTAAGACATTATTGGACCTTTCTAGAATCGAGGCCGGGGAGGGCGGAGGATGAAGCGGTCGCGCTGATGATTCGCTTGAGCCGCGAGACGGGAGCGCGCGTTCATATCGTTCATCATTCGTCTGCGGAAGCGCTGCCTTTGCTGAGAGCGGCGAAGGCAGAAGGCTTGCCCGTCACGGTTGAGACCTGCCCGCATTACCTCTCTTTCTGCGCCGAAGAAATTCCCAAGGGCGCGACTGAGTTCAAGTGCTGCCCGCCAATCCGCGAGCGTGAAAATCGCGGGCATCTGTGGGACGCGCTCGAAGAGGGATTGATAGGGATGGTGGTCTCGGATCATTCGCCATGCCCGCCCGAAATGAAGCTGCGCGAGAGCGGCGATTTTCTACAAGCCTGGGGCGGCATCTCTTCTTTACAATTTCGCCTGCCGGTGATGTGGACTGAAATGACGCGTCGCGCGAAGACGGCCTCGCTCAACCGATTGGTCCAATGGCTGGCAAACGCGCCCGCCACGCTCGTCGGGTTGCAACATCGTAAAGGCGCGATTCAAGAGGGCCACGATGCGGACATCATCATCTGGAATCCGTCAAAGACATTTACCGTAGAGCCTCAGATGATTCAACACAGGCACAAGCTGACGCCTTATCTGGGCCAGGAATTAAGCGGCGTCGTGGAACAGACTTTCCTGCGTGGCGAGAAGATATATGACAGAGGGCATTTCGTTTCCGGTCCAACGGGACGAATGCTGTTGCGTGGAGACCTTTGATGAATTTCACGGAGTTGATAGACCTCGCGTCGGAGCGCCTGGGCGGCGCTGTGCTCCTGGCGAACGACGAATTTTTCGCGCCCAAGGAAAATTTACTGAAGCCGGGCACGCCCGTTTTCATAGAGGGAAAATATACGGACCTGGGAAAATGGATGGACGGTTGGGAATCGCGCAGGCGGCGCACGCCCGGCCACGATTGGTGTTTGATACGATTGGGCCTGCCCGGAATGATACGCGGCGTGCTCGTGGATACGAGCCACTTCAAAGGCAATTACCCTGAGCAGTGTGCTCTGGAAGCGTGTGCCGTCGAAGGACACCCGGATGCGGAACGATTGCTAAGCGAATCAACAGAATGGACGGAGATTCTCCAGAGGTCTGAGCTTGAGGGCGACTCGCAAAATCTTTTTGCGATTGAAGACGCGAGGAGGTTTACTCATCTACGCTTCAAGATTTTCCCGGACGGCGGCGTGGCCCGCTTGCGTGTCTATGGAGAGGTCTCGCCAGACTGGGAGCGTCTCGCGCGCAGGGGCGGCGAGGTGGACCTGGCCGCCGTCGAGCACGGGGCGTTCATCCCCTTGTGCAGCGATATGTTTTTCGGGCATCGCAACAACCTCATTATGCCGGGGCGCGCGCTGGACATGAGCGACGGTTGGGAGACCAGGAGAAGACGCGGGCCGGGCCACGATTGGACCATTATTCGCCTCGGCGCGAGAGGCACGCTCAGGCGCTTGGAAGTGGACACCGCGCACTTCAAAGGCAATTTCCCGGAGAGTTGTTCTCTCGAAGCCTGCCACATACAGGACATCACCGTGGAGGACTGGACGGAGGCTTCCGCCGTCGCGTCGCTGCCCTGGATGGAAGTCCTCGCGCGTACCAGACTGCAAGCGCATACACGCCACTTCTTTGAAGATGAACTGAAAAATATTGGACCAGTCACGCATCTGCGCTTCAACATTTACCCGGATGGGGGCGTCAGTCGTCTACGCGCCTTCGGGATTCTTGATGCCGATTTTTAGCGAGATTATATCCGCCCTGGGAGATGAAAGTTGAACGAAAGTCTGCGCCGTCTGAATGAGTTTTCTCAAGAGGAAGCGAGAGGCGAACTGCTCAAGTGCTGCGGCTCAAGCGAGTGGGCCAACGGTTTGGCCGCGCGCCGTCCTTTCGAGAGCGAGGACGAACTGATAGAAACATCAGACAGCATCTGGTGGAGCCTGGAAGGCAAAGACTGGTTGGAGGCTTTCAGCAGCCACCCGAAAATCGGAGAGCAGAAGGCCGCGCATCCTGGTCCAACAAAAGCACAGGCATGGTCCGAGGAAGAACAGGCGGGAACGCGCGACGCTTCGCGCGAGACGATGTCGGAATTAGTGGAAGCCAACCGCGCATATGAGGCAAAGTTCGGTTATATTTTCATCGTCTGCGCGACGGGAAAGAGCACGCCAGAAATGCTCGCGCTGCTCAAAGACCGGCTCCCCAACGACCCCCGCACGGAACTACGTATAGCCGCCAGGGAGCAAAGCAAGATCACCCAACTCAGACTAAAGAAACTACTCAAGGAGAGTCGGGAGTCAGGAGTCTAGAGTCAGGAGTCAGGAATTTAAAGTTCGGAGTTTGGAGTTCAGAGTTCGGGTTCATGTGATGACTGAGGTTTAAAGTTAAAACGCCCAAGTCAAAGACAACTGTTTTTGACTCATGACTCCAGACTCCAGACTGTTTTAATCATGAGCGCTATTACGACACATGTGCTTGATACGGCGAGGGGGAGGCCCGCGAGCGGGGTGCCCGTCCGTTTGTCCATCAGGGTTGACGCAGAGGGCTGGACCATTATTGGTCAGGGCGAGACGGATGAGGATGGCCGTTTGAAAAATCTGCTCGCGCCGGATGCGGCCTTGGCCGAAGGCGTTTACCGTGTGACTTTCGATGTCGCTGCTTATTTCGCCGCGCAACATGTAGAGAGTTTTTATGAAGAGGTGACAATCGTCTTTAAAGTGCTCGATGCGACGCAGCATTATCACGTCCCTCTCTTGCTCAGCCCGTATGGCTATTCAACTTATCGTGGGAGCTAGTTGATGATAATTGACCCGTATGTGAACGAATGGCTCAATCTTCTCGCGCGCTGGTTTCACGTCTTCGCGGGTATCCTGTGGATCGGGACGACCTACTTTTTTACCTGGCTCGATGGTCAGTTGACGGAAGAAGAGCGTGCGGCGACGGGTGAGCGCGCGGAAGTCTGGATGGTCCATAGCGGGGGCTTTTATGTGGTCCAGAAAGAGAAGAAGCCGGGCACGCGCGCCTTGCACTGGTTTCGCTGGGAGGCGGCACTGACGTGGCTGAGCGGGATGTTCCTGCTCGTCCTCATCTACTACATGGGCGGCGTGCTGTTGGATAAGGATGTGCGCGACATCAGCTTGGGCGCGGGCGTGGCGATGGGCCTGGGCCTGCTCGTGGTGGCCTGGGTCGTTTATGATTTAATGGTCCAATCGCCGCTCGGCAAAAACGAGAAATTGTTTGCGTGCATTTCTTATGCGTTGGTGGTCGGCGTGGCGTTCGTCCTCGCGCATTTCTTGAGCGGTCGCGCCGTTTACATTCACGTCGGCGCGATGTTCGGGACGATCATGGCGGCCAACGTCTGGATGCGTATCCTGCCCGCGCAGCGCCGCATGATTGCCGCCACGAAAGAGGGCAAGACGCCGGATGCGAACCTCGCCGCGCGTGCCAAACTGCGCTCCAAACACAATACTTTCATGGTGGTTCCGCTGGTCTTCACGATGATTAGCAATCACTTTCCCTCGACCACCTACGGTGATAAATATAACTGGGCCATCCTCTCTATTCTGGTCCTGTTGGGCTGGGGAGCGGCAAAGCTTATCCGCAGAGCTTGAATAATTCTTCGCGTCTTTGCGCCACCAGCGAGAAACAGTCTCACGCTGGTGGCGCAAAGCTCGCAAAGAAGACAGAAGAATCATGTTTGATAAAGTCTTAATCTTATCCGCCTCAGCCGGGGCGGGCCATATCCGCGCGGCGCAGGCCATCGAGAGCGCGTTCGCATTAGCCCAGGCGGCGCGCGAAGTCCTTCATGTGGACACGTTGGATTACACCAATAAGCTCTTTCGCAATCTCTACTCAAGGGCTTACATAGACATGGTGAACAAAGCGCCGGAGATGCTCGGCTGGCTCTACGACCATCTGGACAAGCCCTGGAAGAACGAGCGCAGGCGGCTCGCCTTCGATAAACTCAACACGCGGCCCTTCGTCAAAATGCTCAAGGCATATCAGCCGGAGATGGTCGTCTGCACGCATTTTCTCCCGGCGGAAATCATCTCCTGGCTCAAGGCCAAAGAACGCATCAACACGCGCCAGGCCATCGTCGTCACAGATTTCGATGTCCACGCGATGTGGCTCTGTCATCACTATGAACAATACTTCGTGGCGCTCGATGAAACGCGCGAACACCTCATGCAACTCGGTATCCCCGCATCGAAGCTGACCGTCTCGGGCATTCCCATTGACCCAGTCTTCAACGCGCCCAAAGACCGCAGAGAGATGAGAGACAAGCTTGCTCTCAAGCAGAACCGTATCACTATCCTGGTCTCCGCTGGCGGCTTCGGAGTTGGACCAATAGAACATCTCCTGGCATCGCTGCTGCAACTCAAACATCCAGCGCAGGCCATCGTCTTTTGCGGGCGCAATGAGGAACTCAAAGCCAGAGTCGAACGTCTCACGAAGACCACCGAAGCGCGCGGGGGACAGGCAGAGGTGAGGGCGCTCGGCTACACGACGTTGATGGACGAATACATGGCGGCGGCTGACATCGTGCTCGGCAAACCCGGCGGGCTGACGACCTCCGAAGCCCTCGCGCGCGGCCTCGCCTTCGTCATCGTCAATCCCATCCCCGGACAGGAAGAGCGCAACTCCGACCACCTGCTCGAAGAGGGCATCGCCATTCGCTGTAATAATCTCCCGGTGCTGGCCTACAAGATTGACAAGCTGCTTGACGACCCAACACGTCTCGCGGCGATGAAAGCCAACGCCCTGCGATTGGCCCACCCGCGCGCCGCGCACGACATCGTGTCGAGACTGCTGGCTCTCAAAGGTTAGCCGTATGGCTTCTCGCTCTGTGAGGAACTGAGTTATTCAAATGAGTATTTTGCTAATCATCCTGGGAGCGTTCCTTGTCTACTGTGGCTGGCAACTCCTGCTTCATCTCTCGGATGAAAAGGTGCATCCATTCTTCAATCCCCTTCGCCGTTATGGCTCATGGTGGGTTAACCGGATGTCCAAAGAGGATGCAGAAGGATTAAGCCTGGTCAACGGAGTTCTTTTCGGGGTCGTGGTTCTCTTTATAGGGATGGTGTTGGTCCTGGCAGGATTAGCGCGGCTCTTCGGCTGGGCCACAGCTTGAAGGCTTGATTGGACCAGGGTTTAAGTCGCGGCGTTTCTTGTCTGTCTAGCGTCGTCTTAATCCGAGGATGCTGAGAAAGAAACTGGAGAGGACGGTCTGCGAGCCGAGGGTTAGTGAAGTGACCGATGGAATCACGACGCGCATCGTCTGCGAAGTGTTGAGTGGACCAAAAGAGTGCTCGCCCCAGTTGAGAGAAGCATAGGCGGAGCCAGCCAGCCCCGCCAGCAACAGGAGACCGCCAACGATGAGGCCGACTTCGAGAGTGATATAACGAAAGACCCTGTTCAATCTGGGGTCTTCCGGCAGCAGCCCTTCGCTAATCGCAAAGACCTTCGTGAAGACGGCGAAGATAATCGCCTGAAAGCCTATGACAATCGCCAGCGCCGCGTAGAGCATCGTGTGAACATCAATCGTGATGCCGCCGATCTTTTTTGGACCAGGGAGCAGCCAGAGTCCGACCGCGAGGCCGAGCAGCATCAATAATCCGCCGGGATAGAGAAAGAGCCAGCGTGGGCTGTAGAGCAGTAGAAAGCGTAAATGCCGCCAGCCGTCGCGCCAGCTTCTCAGGTGCGGCGCGCGGCTGCGGCCATCCGGCGAGAGCGTCGTCGGCACTTCCGTCATACGCATCCCGTGCAGGGTGGCCTTGACCACCATCTCGCTCGCAAATTCCATCCCCGTCGTATGCAGGTCCAATTTTGCGAGCGCGGCCTTACTGAAACCGCGTAGCCCGCAATGAAAATCCCCGACCGGGCTGCGGAAAAAGAGTCTTCCGATGCCCGTCAGGACGGGGTTGCCCAGGTACCTGTGCAGCGGCGGCATCGCACCCTGTTTAATCCCGCCCTGAAAGCGATTGCCCATCACCAGATCGTAGCCCTCGCGCAGCTTTTCGATAAATGGTCCAAGATTGGCGAAGTCATAACTGTCGTCCGCGTCGCCCATGATGATGAACTCGCCGCGCGCCGTTGCGATGCCGCCCATGAGCGCCGAACCGTAGCCCTTCGCTTGAACCGGGACGACTCGCGCTCCAGCCGCTTCGGCAATCGCCTGCGAGCCGTCCGTGCTCCCGTTATCCGCGATGATAATCTCGCCCGCGATTTTCTCAAGGTCCAGAGAGCGCCGCGCCTTCTCTATACACGTCGCCAGCGTCTCCGCCTCGTTCAAGCAGGGCATGACGACGGAAATCTCTATGGCCGATGATCCGTTCGCGTAGCCTTCCTCAATCATTTTAATTACCCGCGACCTCTTCAAAAATTCGAGCCAGCATCTTCGCACTCTCCTTCACGGAATAAAATTCTTCGACCGTTCTTCTTCCCTCCAACCCCATACTTATCGCTGCCTCGCGTTCGTTGTAAAGCCTATCAAGGGCCGCGTACCAATCGTCTTGCGTGGTCGCGGGAAAGCCGACCTTTGCCTTTTGAAAAATCTCTGCGTTGACGCCGTATGGACTGGCGACGACGGGAACGCCCGACGCCATGTAAGAGAGCATCTTGAAGGCACACTTGCCGCGCGTCCATTCCGTGTCGGCCAGCGGCATCAGCCCCGCATCCATCCCCTGCACCGGGCCGACCTCCGTTTCCGGCGACCACCGGATAAACTGCCAGCTTGCGGGCGGGATTCTCTCAAACTGCGGCCTGCGATCACAGACGATCAGGAGACGGCTGTTTTTATGTTGGACCAAAAAATCCGCGAGGGGTTCTTCTACTGCATAGAGATATTTTAAATTGGACCAGGTTCCCGTCCAGCCGATGGTCCAATCTTTTTTCTCCTTTTTCAATGCGGGCCGCCAGATGTCAGTATCAACGGAGGTCGGGACGACCCAGACGCGCGCGCCGCGCTCGCGGTAGTGTTCCGCGAGAAAATTATTTCCGGCGATGACGCCGTCACAACTCAAGGCTATCTCTTCCGAAAATGCGTTCGGATACACCAGCCAGATAGCATCATCCACGTCGAAGAGACGCTTCTTTCCCGCGAACTGTTCGAGCGTGTTGCGGCCTGAGACGAGTTCGCGCCCGAACCATGTGATGTCTCCGAAGCGCGTGGCGAGCAGTCCGGGCAGGCGCGTCAACATCGTCAGCAGCGGCAGCGGCTCCGTCCTGTATTTGCTGATGAGCGGGTAATGCTCCGAGACCTCTATCCCAAGTTCGCGCAGCGGGCCGATAAACTGGCGCACGCGAAATCTGGTCGAAGGATCATTCCTGCTCGATGTCAGCGCCTTGACTTTAATCATCTCTTCTCTTGGCCCACACGGTCATGCTTCCCGTCTGGCCCGACACTCTTCGGCTTGAATAGCCGCACTTTCATCCTTCTTCCTTCATCCTTCCCAGTTGCCTTTCGCGGATGCTGAATTTTTCGAGCATGAAGATTTGCAGCAATAAATTGACGGTGATGTAAATACTGGTGGTCAGCGCGAGACCTATCAAGCCGTAATGTAGAAAGACTATGACCTTGACCGGGATGTAAATGCTATAGGTCCAGATGGATAATCTGGTGGGAGTCCGCGTGTCGCCCATCGCGTAAAAGGTCGTCGCGGTAATCTGCCCGCTCGCGCCGCAGACGAAGAATCCGACCAGTGCCACCAGAATCCACCAGAGCAGATGCACATTCCCAAGGGTCACGCCGCCGCGTCCGATGACCAGATTCAAAATCCACTCACCGCGCAACAGCAACACCGCGTAACCCGTCAGAGTCAGGCCCAGCATCGCCAGCAAACGTTTCCGGTAGTTGCGCCTGAAACTGGTCCAATCACCCGCGCTCGCCAGTTTCGCCAGCAGCGGGACCATCGGCGCGGCGATGGCCTTCTCTATGACGACGTTGGCGACTCCGTAAATCTGCTGCCCGATGTAGAGCAGAGAGAGACCGCCCGCAGGCAACATCGAAGTTAAGAATCTGTCCACGAGCGGGTCCGTGCGATAGTAGGACATGCCGAGCAGCAACGGGCGTATGCGCCGCCAGGCTTCCCTCATCCCCGGAGATTTCCACACAGGCCGCTGCCACCGGCCCAGACCCGGCAACAGCCACCCGACCTGCAAAGCCGTCCGCAACACGATGACCCACGCGGCGGCGGCGACCCCGTACAAGGGCAGCAGCTTAATCAGCAGCAGCAGCGCGACGAAGTTGGAGATGACCGGAGATAATTCCGCCCACACGAATCTTTGTCGCGCGTGATAAATGGACCAGAGCACCGAAACGGATGCCGTGAAGACCATGCTGACCAGTTGAATCCTCGTCAGCGTGACTGTCAGCGCGCGCCCTTCCGCAGAGAATCCGGGGACCAGTAAGGGAACCCACAACCCTGCGGTCAGGTAAAGCAATAACGCTACGACGGAGAAGAGTCCGGTGACGCCGGTAAAAAAGCCCCACGCGTTGCGGCCAAAGTCTGCCTCATCTTCGGTCGCCAGGAGCGGCACAAGCACATGCGTCAAAGCATTACTGACGATGCCCAGGATAATCTGCGGCAGAGCCATCCCCGCGAAGAGCGCGTCCGTCTCGATGCCCACTCCCAGCTTTGTGATGACATACCACTGGATGAGCAGGGTCAGCAAAATGTTGCTGCCAGCCAACAAAGCGAGAGTTAAGGTCAGTCCCATTTAATCTTGAACAATCAACTATACTTTGCGCTTCGGAACAGCACAGGCGGACGACGAATCAGAAGGCCAATCTGGATTATCAAAGTTATATTTGATAACAGCCATTATTTCAAACCCGGATAATGGCTCAAGGTCAGTAACGCCTGCGGTAGCGGGCGGGTTACAAGATTGGGGAATACAGATTTCGGATTGCGGATTAAAGCAGCAAGAATCTTCCAATCCGCAATCCGCAATGGGCACACCCGCCCGCTACCGCAGGCGGTACTGACCTTTGTGACACCCATTCGCAGTCTGCTATAAAGCGCACATTGCGATAATTCACAACGGTCAAGTATGCTTCCATGTCGGGAATTAGGCGGGGCTGAATGTTTTCATCCTCGATCATGTAGATGAAGGACGCGAGCGTAGCAGATTGAACAGGCAATCATTTTCGATGGGCATTTTTTCTCTCTCGAACACTCTGCTGCGCGCCGTCGTTGCGCGGGTGCTTGAGAGATGAGGGTTCTGCACATCCTTGATTCGCTCAATCGCGGCGGGGCGGAAATGATGATGCTGGATGTTTGTCGCCATGCGTCTGCGAATAAATTGGACCTGACATTTGTGGCGACGGGCGGCGGCGATCTGGAAGCAGAGTTCCGCAGTTCCGGCGCGGAATATATTCGCTTGCAGCGCAGGTACCCGGTGGACTTCGGACTCATCGCGCGGCTGCACAGGATAGTCAAAGAACGAAACATCAACCTCGTCCACAGCCACCAGGCGGTCGAGGCTCTGCACGCCTACTTTGCCACCAGAGGGACGCCGAAAGTTCGCAGGGTTTTGACACTGCACGGCTGGATTCCGACGACCAAAAATAGAGTCGCTTCAAAATTCGTGATTCCTCGCATGAACGCCAACATCTGTGTCAGCAGAGATTTGTTGGACTGGCTCGCGAGGGAAGAGAAGATCGAGACGAGCAAAAAATTTCATGTGCTCGACAACGGCGTGGATGCCGGAAGGCTGCGCGGGGAGCGGGGCAAGGTACGCGCGGAGTTGGGCCTCGACGAGCGGCACATTCTCCTGGGGATGGTGAGCAATTTTTATCTCGGCGTGAAGGACCAGTTGACCGTCTGTCAAGCTCTGCCGAGAGTCTTAGAGGCATCGCCGCTGGTCCATTTTGTTTTCGCGGGCGGACGTTCCCTGCGCGCGCCGCGACTGTATGATGATTGCGTAGCCTTCTGCCGCGAGCGTGGAATCTCGGACCGCGTGCATTTTCTGGGCAAGCGTGCGGATGTGCCGGACGTGCTGGCGGCGCTCGATGTCTTCGTCTTCTCGTCGCTTCAGGAAGGCTCTCCGATTGCCGTCATAGAGGCGATGATGCGTGGCTTGCCAGCGGTCGTCTCGGACATCAGGCCGCTGCTCGAAGCCACGGGCCAAGGCGCATACGCGCTTCCCTTTCGCACGCGCGACCCGGCAGACCTCGCCCGCCAGCTTATAATATTGGTCCAGAATTCCGCCAAGCGCGCGGAGTTAGGCGCAAGGGCACAAGCGTGGGCGCTCGCAAAGTTCGGCATCGAGACACACATCGCAAATCTGCTCAAACTGTATGGCTCGCTGACGGGCGCAGCGTGATTCCGCATGAGAGCGAGAGAGAGAGTCTTCGCCAGCGAAACATTTGAAGGGGAAAATCGAGACAGCCTTACGCGTCCTTGTCGGGATGCCGGACAGCGAATCCACCGGAGGACCCGTGGCCTGCGAGCCGCCCTTCGTCGCGGAACTGCGCCGCGCGGGGCTGTCTGTCCATGAAGAGACTTACGTCCACGCGGACAAGGGCGCGAGGATAAATCTCTGGGCCAGGATGAGGAGAGTGCTCCGCACCGCAGGCAGATTCCGGGGGCGGCTCAAAAGAGAAAGCTTCGACCTCGTTCATCTCAACACTTCCTTTGATACGATGGCGCTGTTGAGAGATGTCGTGACGCTCCTTTACCTGCGGCGCTCGCCACGCACCAAAATCTTCCTGAAATTTCATGGCTCGGACGCTGCGCTCTTAAAGACTAGTAATCCTGTGCTGCGTTTTCTGGGCGGTTGGCTGCTGTCGCGTGCGGACGGCATCGGCGCGCTCTCGTCCGAAGAGAGAGAGAATTTCCTGCGCGCGGGGGTGGACGCGCGCCGCGTCTTTCTAGTCAAGAACGTGGTGCGCGAAATATTGGACCAGCCAGGCGAGGGCTTCGCGGAACAAATGAAGATTGATGCGGAGACGCCGGTCCTGCTCTTCATCGCCAGATTCATCTATGCGAAGGGCCTGTTGGATGTCGTGCGCGCGTGCGGGATCGTGCGCGAGCGCGGGATAGATTTTATGCTCTTATGCGTGGGTGACGGAGAGGCAAGGGGCGAGGCTGAAAGTCTGGTGGCGCGGGAAAATCTACAATCACGCGTGCGCTTCTGCGGCTATGTGACGGAAGAGCGGGCGAGCGAGTTTTACGCCAACGCGACCATGCTCGTCTTCCCTACTTATCACTATGAAGGATTCCCGATGGTCATTTTCAATTCGGTTGCGGCGGGCGTCCCCATCATCACGACGCGCATTCGCGCGGCTGCCGATTATCTCTGTGAGCCGGATAATTGCCTCTGGGTCGAACCGCAGAATCCTCAGATGCTCGCGGAGAAGATCGTACATCTCCTGACTCATCCAGAAGAACGCGAAACGATGAGGCGCAACAACGAAAAGTTGGCCCAACAGTTCACAGCCGCAGTCGTGACGCGGGAATACATAGAGATATACGAACAACTGGTAGCGGGCACACGAGCGAATCAATAAGGGCTTCGGTCCGCGCGGCGAGAATCCGCCGTGGCGCGTGTGCTATGCTTAACTTTTACGAAACGAAGGCTCGCGGCTGACTTAACAGTTTGGATTGCTTGTATGTGTGGCATCGCCGGTCTCATGAGCTTAAATCCAGAGGCGCGCATAGGCGAGATGCTCTTGAGCATAGAGCATCGCGGGCGCGATGATGAGGGCGTCTGGACCAGTAAAGAAACGGACGAAGCAGGGCGGCGCGCGTGTCTGGGTCATCGTCGGCTGGCGATTATAGACACGAGCGAGGCCGGGCATCAGCCCATGCTGTCTGCGGACGGGCGCTTCGCTGTGACCTTCAACGGAGAGATTTACAACTACCGCGAACTGCGCGTTGAGCTTCAATCGAGGGGCCATCTTTTTCGCACGGACACGGACACGGAAGTTCTGCTCGCGGCCTTCGCGTTGTGGGGCACGGGATGCCTGCCGCGTCTCAACGGCATGTTCGCCTTCGCCATCTGGGATGAAGAGACGCGCACGCTCACGCTCGCGCGCGACCGCATGGGCATCAAGCCGCTCTATTACGCGCAAGTGCCCGCACAGAACGATTCTGGACCGGCGTTCATCTTCGCCTCTGAAATCAAAGCCATCCTGGCGAGTAAATTGGTCGGGCGTGAATTAGACACGGAGGCGCTTCATCAATACCTGACCTTCCTCTGGACGCCGGACCCTTTCACGCTCTTTCGCGGGATACGAAAATTGCCGCCCGCGCATGTGCTCCAACTTCGCGGCGCAGAGTTGAGCATACGCGAGTGGTGGGACGTTTCCTTCGCGGAGATAGATGAGGGGAAGAGCGAAGATTGGTGGCGTGAGCGCGTGCTGGATACCCTCTCGCGCGTGGTCAAGATGGAGATGGTGGCGGATGTGCCGCTCGGCTCATTCCTCTCAGGCGGCGTTGATTCCTCCGCCATCGTCGCGCTCATGAAAGAGCACAGCGAGGGCCGCAAGGTCTCCACCTACACCATCGGCATAGAGGCGGAAGATTTGCGCTACGACATTATCCCGGACGATGTCGTGTGGGCGCGGCAGGTGGGCCAATTATTAGAGACAAACTATCAAGAGATCATGCTTCAGCCTTCGGTCGCGGACCTCTTGCCGAAACTGATTTATCACATGGACGAGCCTGTGATAGACATGGCGATTCCGAGTTATCTCGTCTCGCGTGCGGCCAGGGAGAGTCTGACAGTGATGCTCTCAGGGATGGGCGGCGACGAAGTCTTCGCCGGATACCCCAGGCAGATGGCTATGAAGTTGGCGGGCGCGTTCGACCCCGTGCCCTCTCTCCTGCGTCGCCCGTTGATGAAGACGGT
Source organism: Pyrinomonadaceae bacterium (assembly GCA_036009045.1). GTDB lineage: Bacteria > Acidobacteriota > Blastocatellia > Pyrinomonadales > Pyrinomonadaceae > DASYML01. The sequence goes on along the minus strand of DASYML010000198.1, from coordinate 3,991 downwards.
GGAGTATGCGCTGCCCGGCGGCTTGCCCGGACGACTGACCGCGCCCTTGCGCAACGCCAAGAAGTTCGCGCGCAGCGCCGCGCTTGATTTCGAGGACCGTTATCTGGGATACGAGACATACTTTACGGACGAGGCGAAGGCGCGTCTCTACACGGATGAGATGCTGGAGGCGACGCGCGGCCTTGATGCCTACAGCGAACATCGCCGCCACTTCGCGCGCGTGCGCGGGTGCGCGCCGCTCAATCAACTGCTCTACGTGGACCTCAAGACATTCCTGCCCTGCCTTAATCTCAACACGACGGACAAGACTTCGATGGCGGCCAACCTGGAAGTGCGCGTGCCCTTTCTCAATCACGAACTCTTGGAGATGGCCGCGCGGATGCCGCCCGCTTTGAAGCTGCGCGGTCTCAAGCGCAAGTACATACTCAAGCGCGCCGCCGAAAAACTCTTGCCGCGCGAAGTGGTCTGGCGCAAGAAAGCTGGCTTCGGCGCGCCGATTCGCTCATGGCTGCGCGGCCCCTTACGCCCGCTCGTGGACGACCTGCTCTCCGAAGAGACCGTGCGCCGTCGCGGGCTGTTTCAACCGGCGGAAGTCCGGCGCATCATCGCCACGAATCTCTCAGGCCGCGAAGATTACAACTTGCAGGTCTTTCAACTGCTCACGCTCGAACTCTGGCAGCGCGTCTTTGAATGCGACTAAAGTCAGTCCCGCCAGCGTAAGCTGGGCGGGTGGTGCTGGGCCAGAAACCCGCCCAGCTTAAGCAGGCGGGACTGACCTGGACGCTCCGGCGCTATGGTCTTATGCTATTGCAAATTACTATGGGAGATAAGATGAAGAGAATGATTGAACTATTCACACTCGCGTTTGTTGCTTCATTTATCTTGCTCGCGTTGACAGTGAGAGTTGGCGCGCAGCAGGGAGAGCGTGTCTCTCAAATTGAGAAAGCGCGCGCGGTCCCCTTGCGTCCCGTGCATACCTTCTCGATTGTGGCGCGCGACCCCGCGACGGGCGAACTCGGCGTCGCAGTTCAATCGCACTGGTTCAACGTCGGAGCGATGGTCCCCTGGGCCGAAGCCGGAGTCGGAGCCATCGCTACGCAATCCTTCGTTGACCCCTCTTACGGCAAACTCGGCCTCGACCTCATGCGCGCGGGCAAGAGCGCGCCCGACGCCCTCAAAGCCCTCCTCGCCGGAGACACCGCCAGCGACGTGCGACAGGTCGCCATGATTGACGCGAAAGGTCGCGTCGCCGCCCACACCGGCGCGAAAGACATCCCCGCCGCCGGACACATCGTCGGACAGAACTTCTCCGTCCAGGCCAACCTCATGCTCAACGAAAAAATCTGGCCCGCGATGGCCCACGCATTTGAAAACACCAGAGGCGACCTCGCCGAACGCATGCTCGCCGCCCTCGATGCAGCGCAAGAAGCGGGCGGAGACATACGCGGGCGTCAATCCGCAGCCCTCATCATCGTCAACGGCAAACCCACTGGCCGCGCCTGGTCTGACCGCGTCTTCGACCTCCGCGTAGACGACAACCCAGAACCCCTCAAAGAACTACGCCGCCTCGTCAACCTCCAACGCGCCTACAACCACATGAACGCCGGAGATGCCGCCGTTGAAAAGAAAGACAACGAAGGCGCGCTCCGCGAATACTCCGCCGCCGAACAACTCGTCCCCAACAACGCCGAAATGATCTACTGGCACGCCGTCGCCCTCGTCAACATGAACAGAGTCGAAGACTCACTCCCCCTCTTTCGCCGCGTCTTCCAAATGGACCCCAACTGGAAAGAACTGACCCCCCGCCTCGCCAAAGTCGGCCTCCTCCCGGATGATGAGAAACTCATCGCGCGCATCGTCTCAGCCGGAGGAAAATAACCCGTCGCGTGATAGAAGAAATTGCCTGACAGGCTACGCCCGGCCTTTTACTCTTCCTGAAGCATGATCGGCACGACCGCCCGCCGTGCTCTTTTCCCTCGATGAGATTTGCCGCGCCCTTGAATGCCAACCCGGCGATATTCTAATTCGCATAGATGACAGCAAAACCGAAAGCCAGCGCAAAGGGAAAGGAAAATAAATCCTAACCCTAACGTGAGTTCCACGTCAGAGGCTGACTGACAATCCGTCTGTGCCCTGTAAGGGCAGCATATGAGAGCCGGGGCAAGCCTCAGCGTCGCCCCCGGTAATCTCAACACCACACATCTAGACCCTGAAGGGGTCGCACATTCAATGTTGAGGTGCGACCCTTTCAGGGTCGAATTCTATTCTGGACCAGGAACCGGGGGCGCTGCCCCCAGCTCTCATATGTATCCACTGGCGTGGATAAGGTTGAAGGGGCTGCTCTGACTTTTCAGACAACCTCTAGGTGGATAGCGCCTGCGCGAAATCTTCTATCAGTTCTTCGGTGGCTTCGATGCCGACGGAGACGCGAATGAGGGCGTCTGTGATGCCGAGGTGTTGACGGTCCTCTTTGGACAGCCCGGCGTGGGAGGTGATGGCGGGGAGGGTGAGGAGGGTCTCGACGCCGCCGAGGCTGGGGGCGATGATGGGAATCGTCATCTGCTGCATGAGACGTTGGGCGGCCTCGACGCCTCCCTTGAGTTCAAAGCTGAGCATGCCGCCGAAGCCATCAAAGAGTTCGCGGGCGCGGGGGTAGTTATCATTGCTTTCGAGGCCCGGATAGTTGACGCGCGCGACGGCGGCGTGGCTTTCGAGAAATTGCGCGACCTTGAGGGCGCTCTCGTTCTGGAAATGGACGCGCACGGCCAGAGTTTTCATGCCGCGATGCAGCAGGAAGGCCGCGTGCGGGTCGAGCGAGCCGCCAAGGTGGTCCAATTTAAGTTTGATTTTTTCGATGAACTGCGCGCGACCGATGCAGGCGCCCGCGACGATGTCTGAGTGGCCGTTGAGATACTTGGTGCAGCTATGGAGCGAGATGTCGAAGCCGAGTTCGGGCGGGCGAAAGTTGACCGGACTCGCGAAGGTGTTATCAATGATGGAGACGAGGTTGTGTGCGCGTGCGAATTCGACGACCGCTTTGAGGTCCGCGACCTGCATCGTCGGGTTGGTGATACTTTCAACGTAGATGGCCCTCGTCGCGGGCCGCAGCTTGCTCTCCCATGAGCGGGAATCGTCCGCTTTGATGAAATCGTAGGAGAGACCGAACCCGGCGAAGTCTTCCTTGATGAGATCATGAGTGCCGCCGTAAAGCTGGTCCTGGACCAGCAGGTGGTCGCCGCCGGTGAGGATGGTGAGCAGCGTGGTGGAGATGGCGGCCATCCCGCTGGCGGTGACGAGCGCGGCCTCCGCATTTTCCATCGCGGCCAGCTTTTGATGAAGCGCGAGGTGATTCGGCGTATTGTTGAGGCGGATGTATTTGAGGTCGTGATAGCTCGTCTCGCCCTCATACTCGAACATCGCCGTCTGAAAGATGGGCATGACGACCGCGCCTTTGATGCGCGGCTCAGGCTCGCCAGCATGAATAAGCTTCGTCTCAAGACGCTTCAAGATTTTAGCCATCACTCTCTCCATTAAAAGCAGGGATCAAGCAGGAAGGCGGAAGGATGAAAGAATGACAACTCAACTCGAATCCTCAAGCCTTCCGCCTTCTTACCTCCGACTTGCTTGTTATGATAGCCGAAAAAATTCTCGCGCGCGATTACCGGGCGACATACGCATGGGATGCGCCGGATGATGGGCCGTTGCGATGAAGGCGAAACGTTTCGCCTTCATCCGGTTGTTCGCGTTTGATTGTTCACAGAGGTCTTGCTCATCTCTCATAATTCAATACAATGATTGCGCCCTGGGAAATAGCACATGCTGGCGGGGGGGTGACGGATGAAACTACACGTTAAAATTCTGGGCGTGATGTACAGCGCGTTTGGCGGCCTGCTGGGCTTCTTCACTTTGTTGTTAGTGCTGATGCAGGCGCTGACCAGTCTCGGCGTCATGAAAGACGACGGGAAGAGTCCGGGAATGTGGGGCGCTCTCT
>DASYML010000197.1:0-19909 GCA_036009045.1 Pyrinomonadaceae bacterium | reverse complement strand
CGAATGGGGATGCAGTGAGTTTAACCATCATCTTCGGGATGGCGACGATTCTCATCACAGACATCATGCTCGTCCGGCTGTTATCGCGGATCATCAGTCCCATGCTGGAACCGAAGCCCGTCTCCACCAGCCAGCCTCAGCCCGCGCAGTTCGCTCCCGCCGAACGTACCGCCAGACAGATCGCCAACGCGCCGCCGGACTACCTCGTGCCGAGCGTCACAGAGCACACCACGCGGACCCTTGAGCCATCTTACAAAGAGCCGCGCGCGTAAGGCCGATTCTTATAGCAAAGACAATTCACGGCGGATGTCAATCGAACATATGACATTCGCAAACGCTTAACCGCAAAGGTCGCAGAGAGAATTCTTCTTTGCGACCTTTGCGTTTATAGTCGTTTGCGATTGGATGCGACCATTATCGGGAGTCGTCTGATTTTACTTTGCGCCTTGGCGCCACCAGCGCGAACCAGTCTCACGCCAAGGCGCCAAGGCGCAAGGGTCATACGCAATTGCAAACCGCTATAAGCGTTCGCTTTCCTGTCCACTCGCTCACTTAAAAAATTTGCTTTAGTATTTCGGAGGCTTGCCGGCTAATTCTCGCGCCGCGTTGACGACGAGTCTGAGTCGCGCGATTTTCTGCTCGTGCGTCTCTCCGGCCACTGGTCCTGTGTCGAAGGCTGCGCGGCCAGGTGTGCCATGCGAGTCGGCCTGTGCCTCAAGGGCGGCGGGCGAGGCGTTGGCGGCGGAGGGATTTAAGGGGACGGCTGACGCCTGGCCCGTGGCGGCCTGTGCTTCTGCGGCTGGGCGATGTTCGTCTGCCTGTGCGGATGAATCCGTGCCGGATGTGTTGGCCGCTGCGGGCTGTGTCTGGGCGACGGGCTGCGTTGAAGGAGCGGGTGCGGGTTGGTCGCCCGCTTCGGCGGCGGCCTCTGCGGCGGCCTTGCGTCGCTTGGCTTCCGCGACGATGGCTTTGAGACGCGCTAGCTTCTGCTCAGGAGTCTCTCCCGGAACGGGGCCGGGCGCGGGTGGCGGCACGTAGCCTGTGACCGTCCCGGATTCCGTGGCCGGTTTCGCGGCGGGCGTCTGCGCGGCAGCCGTCGCGGGTTGCTCGACAACTTTGGTGGGCGCGATTGGACCAGCGTTCTGAGTTGCCGTTTCGGTGGTTGGCTTGGCGGCTGCGGCGGGCTTGGCGGGAGCGTGGGCGGCCTTTGCTTCGGCCAGCACATAGGCTCCCTTCTCATTCTTGACGATGGCGGGGAGCGTGCCGCCAGCGGCTTGCAGAATCGCCGTCAATTCTTTTTCGACGAAGCGCTCTTGCTTGTAAGGGTCGCGCACATGGCCCAGGGGTGGTCCCATGTAGAGCGTGCCGCAAAACTGGCACTTGAAGAGTACGTCATCGCCGCGCAGGTGTTCTAACGCTTCCTCGCCGCCCGTGCGTATCTGCTTTAGATGACCGTTGCAGAGCTTGCCCTTCTCGTTCTTCTCGTTGCAGACGGTCTGGGCGTTGGTGATTTTCTTGGGCACGCCGGGACTTGACGGGCTTTCCGCCGCCGGGGCTATGCTGGCCGAAGCCTGTGTCGTCTCAGTTGTATTGGCTGACATGACGCTCGCTTGCTTCCTTCAATTTTTTTTTGAGGTGGAACGCTCGCCTTGCGGGAACGCGCCTCATCTTAAGGCAAAAGCGTGAAAGGTCAAAGGCAAAGAGAGAGGCTAGGGGCTGGAGGCTGGGGACTGGGGAAGAGAGGCCAGCGATTAGAAATTAACTCTCTGACAAGCCTCAAACCTCAAGCCTCTAGCTTCTGGTCCTCGCCCCTGGCCTCCAGCCTCTTTTCCCTTTATATTGATGTGGCATGTTCAAAGGGATGCTCGGTGCTCTCTGGCGTCACGCGCCTAAGAGTTTACGTCGCGGGGCCGTGCGGCTGACGCAGGCGCGCTTTATGGTCACTGCCGGGGCGGTGGTGTCGGATGCGGAGGGGCGCGTGCTGCTGCTCCATCATCGCTTTCGCGCGGGCAGCGGGTGGGGCATTCCCGGCGGCTTTATCAACAAGGGAGAGGACCCGTTGGAGGCGCTGAGGCGCGAACTGCGCGAAGAGATCGGGCTGGAATTAGAGAGCGCGGAGATTGCCTTCGCGCGCACGCTGAAAAAGCCCACCCAGGTGGAGATTATGTTTCGCTGTCGCCCGCGCGGCGTCGTCCCGCCTGAGCCGCAGAGCATGGAGATTAAGCGCGTCGCCTGGTTTAAGCCGGACGAACTGCCGCCGGAATTGAGCCAGGACCAACGCCGTCTCATCCAACGCGTGCTCCGGGATGGAGCCGCACGGCCAGATTGATGTATGCTATGCGACACTAAATTACAGAGGCTAGAGGCTGGAGACTAGAGGCTAGTCAAAGACGATTGTTCTTTACTAGTCCCTAGCCTCCAGCCTCCAATCTCTGCCTTTCGCAGGAGAACAGAGAATGGTTAACCTGATTCCATCGTCGGACACGGTCATGCAAATCCTGAAACGGACGGGTGCTTTCCGCGAAGGCCATTTCGTCTATCCTTCGGGCAAGCACACGCCGCATTATTTTCAAATGCCGCTGGCCTTTCGCTACTACGACACGGCGCGCGTGCTGGCCGTCGCCCTGAGCCGTATGTTCCGGCTGGAAAGAGATATTTCGAGCCAGTTGCCCAAGGTCGCCGTCATCAGCCCCAGTTCGGGCGGGATTCCCGTCGCCTTCGGAGTCCGCGAGGCGCTCAATGCGGAGCAGATTTACTGGGCCGAAAAAGAGGAAGGCAAGCGCATGTTTCGCCAGTACGTCAACCAGGGCGAAATCCATCCCTGCATTCTCGTGGACGACATCATACGCAGCGGTAAAGCCATAGAGGAGGCCGCCGCGCTCGTCAGGGAACTCGGCGCGAACATCATCGGCTGCGGCACCATCGTCCGCTTCACTTCCGCCCCAAACTCCATCGGTGACGTACCTATCAAGTCTCTCGTCGAATTCGAGTCGCCCCAGTATGACAACAGCGAGACCTGCACCGAATGCATCAAGGATTCGCCCGTCGAGCACGTCAGGTTTTAACAGCAGTGACAAGTGATGAGTGACAAGTAAAAGATGCTCTCTTGCTTGTCACTTGTCACTCATCACTTGTCACTGCTTTTTACATCTCGTGTCTGTTGGTGAGCGCCTTGTCCATCGTCACTTCGTCCACGTATTCGAGGTCCGAGCCGACGGGCATGCCCATCGCGATGCGTGTGACGCGAACGCCGAGCGGTTTGAGGAGGCGGCTGATATAGTTGGCGGTCGCTTCGCCTTCAGTGTTCGGGTTGGTCGCCAGAATCACTTCGCTCACATCCACTCCGTCATTGTTTTCGGGCCGCAGGCGTGGCAGCAGGTTAGCTAGATGCAGGTCGTCCGGCCCGATGCCGCGAATCGGAGAAAGGCTCCCGTGCAGGACGTGGTAGAGGCCCTTATAGCTGCGCGTCTTCTCGACCGCAACGAGGTTGTAAGGCTCTTCGATGACGCAGATCATGGAGCGGTCGCGCCCCGTCGAAGCGCAAAAGCGGCAGGGGTCCACGTCCGTCAAATTATTGCAGATGGAACAGAAGATGATGCGCCGCTTGACCTCCTGCATCGCCGCGACGAAGCGTTCGACATCCGCCTCCGGCGTGCGCAGGATGTGAAAGGCGAGCCGCTGCGCCGTCTTCTGCCCGATACCCGGCAGGCGCTTGAACTCGTCAATCAATTTGGTGACTGGCTCTGCGTATTCCAACATAGGGGTTAGAGGTCAGGGGTCAGGGTGAAGAAGAAGTTGAGTTTTCCCCAATCCCTCACCCCCTGCCCCCATCCCCCGGCTTTTAGAACAAGCCTCCGAGGCCGGGCGGGAGCATGCTGCCGAGCTTGCCCTTCATCGCCTCGTCAACCTTGCGGTTGGCCTCGTTGATGGCAGCGAGGATCATGTCCTGGAGCATCTCCACGTCGCCCTCTTTGACGGCTTCGGGGTCAATCTTGAGCGACTCGATTTCGTGGTTGCCCTTCATCTGGACGGTCACGACGCCGCCGCCCGACGAAGCATCCACGATTAATTCTTCCATCTCCTTCGCCATCTTCTCTTGCATCTGCTGAGCCTGCTTCATCATCTGCTGGATATTCATCCCGCCGGGAAATTTCATCTTCTTACCCTCGCTTATCTCTGGTTTGATAAATTGTCGCACGCGCTCTCTGCTCATCATCCTAACTTTCATCAGGCGCGAATGCAACGCCCCCTGAAGAGATTGAATCATTGATTCATCGGCTCATTGGTCCATTGACTCAATCAATAAATGGACCAATGAGCCGATGAGCCAATGATTCAATCCTTCTTCCTTTCGTTGCGGCGCGATTGCATGTTATAAGCCATGATTGGAGTATGAAACGTTACGTCATCAAGCGACCGAAGGGGGAGAGCGCAGAGAGGCTGGCGCGGTATCGCGCGGACCTTAACGAAGAGCAGTTCAAGGTCGTGACCGCGCCGCCCGGCGCGACGCTCGTCGTCGCGGGCGCTGGCTCAGGGAAGACGCGCGCCATCACCTACCGCGTCGCGTATCTCATAGAGCAGGGCGTCTCTCCCGCGCGCATCATGCTCGCCACCTTTACCAACCGCGCGGCTAAAGAGATGCTCCGGCGCGTCGAGATGCTGACGAGCGGCGGCGACGTGCGAAGGGTCTGGGGCGGGACGTTTCATCGCATCGCCAACCTGGTTCTCAGACGCCACGCGGCTTCGCTCGGCTACGAAGCCAACTACACCATCCTGGACGCGGAGGACGCGCGCGACTTTCTCAATACCTGCGTGGACGAGGCGGGGATTGACACCAAAGCCAGACGCTTTCCCAAAGCGGAAGTCCTGCAAGACATCATCAGCTTTGCCAACAACACTGACCGCCCGCTCAACGAAGTCGTCCCGCGCACGCACCCGCACTTCGAGCCGCTGGTCCAGCAAATGATGCGCGTGGACGCCATCTACATGGAGCGCAAGCGCGAGCGCAACGTGATGGATTACGACGACCTCTTGCTCAACTGGAAAAGCCTGCTCCTGCACAAGCCCGACATCGCGGACATCTACGCCGAGCAGTTTCAGCACATATTGGTTGACGAATACCAGGACACGAACAAATTACAGGCGGAGATTATAGACCTGCTCGCCGTCAGGCATCGCAACGTGATGGTCGTCGGTGACGACGCGCAGAGCATCTTCGCGTGGCGCGGCGCGGAGTTCACGAACATCTACGAATTCCCCGAACGCTACAAGGAGGCGCGCGTCTATCGTCTTGAGACCAACTATCGCTCGACGCCTGAGATACTCTCGCTCGCCAACGCAGCCATCGCCTGCAACCGCAAACAGTTTCCCAAGCAGTTGCGCGCCGCGCGCAAGTCCGACGGCTTGAGTCCGGCGCTCGTCCCCTGTCGGGACGCGGACCAGCAAGCCACCTTCATCGCCGCGCGCATCTTAGAACTGCGCGACGAAGGCATCCCGCTCGAAGAGATGGCGGTCCTCTATCGCTCGCATTATCATTCGCTCGAACTGCAACTCGAATTGACGCGTCGAGGCATTCCTTACCGCGTGCGGAGCGGCGTGCGTTTTTTCGAGCAGGCGCACATCAAGGACGTGGTCGCCTACCTGAGAGTCATCGTCAACCCGCGCGACGAACTGGCCTGGAAGCGTATTCTCAAACTCGTCCCGCAGGTTGGCCCGGCGACCGCGAATCGAATCTGGGAACGTCTGGCTTATGAGCCGGACCCGCTCGCGCTCGTCCGCCGCGCAGACTTTCAAGCCGCGCCCAAACGCGGGGCTGGCTGGTCCAATTTTCTCTCGCTCATAGAGAGCCTCACGCGCGATGAAACGCGCGCCGCTCCCGCGCAGCAGATAGAGCTAATTCTGGACCAGGGCTATGCGGAGCATCTCGCGTCCACTTACGAGAACGCCGAGGCGCGTCTCGAAGATTTGCGTCAACTGGCGCACTACAGCGCGCGTTACAATTCGACCGAAGAGTTTCTGGCCGAACTCGCGCTCCTGGCGACGGAGCGTTACGCCGTCCCGCAACCCATCTCCGCCGAAGATGTCGTCTCCGGTGGCGAAGAGGATGAACTCCTGACGCTCACCTCCGTCCATCAGGCGAAGGGCTTAGAATGGCGCGTCGTCTTTATCATCTGGGCGGCGGATGGCAAGTTTCCCAGCCCGCGCGCCCTGCGTGATGCGGAAGGCGAAGAGGAGGAGCGTCGTCTCTGGTACGTCGCGTTGACGCGCGCGGGCGATCAACTTTACCTGACATACCCGCTCATGATTACGGATTACAATCGCCAGACGGTGCTGCAAAAGCCATCCAGATTCATCACGGAAGTGCCGCCCGAACTCTACGACATCTGGACGCTGGAAGAGGAGGATGTCCCGATGCTGCCCGCCGTTGATGATGAAGAAGACGGTGGCCCGCGCGGCTATATCAATTGAGAGACTGAATCAATTGAGAGACAAGCACTCGGACAGAATGGGATTAAGGTGAGAGAGCCTGGTGGGCAGTCCCGCCTGCTTAAGCTGGGCGGGTGATTGGCGTTGAGACCCGCCCAGCTAAAGCAGGCGGGACTGACCCAGCAGCTACCCAAACCTGATTCTGTCCGAAGTACTTAGAATAAATTAAGAGACTGAATTAAAATTTAAGGGCAAGAGAGTTGCGATATGTCACAAACTGAAAACGACAATATCCCGTTGCCCGTCGGGGAACATTCGCTGGCCGCCGAAGTCAAGCTTTATTATGATCTGGCGCGCCCGTATGAACCCATTCTTCCAAACTCTGTGCCGGAGTCGCCTGCGCCTCGCCCGTTGCTCATCGTCCTGCATGGCTATGGCGGCAACAAAAGGCAGATGATGCGCGAGGCGCAGCTAATCGCGCCGCAGGGGTTCGCGCTCGCTTCGCTGCAAGGCCCGCACCAGCATTTGAAGGAGCCGAGGGAGAAGGACGGGCCGCTGCGTTACGGCTTCGGCTGGCTCACGAACTTTCACCCGGAAGAATCCGTCGCGCTCCATCACAACGCGCTGTTGGACCTCATAGATTTACTCTCGGACGAGCGCGTGGCCGACTCACAACGCATCTTCCTGCTCGGCTTCTCGCAATCGTGCGCGCTCAACTACCGCTTCGCTTTCACACATCCGCAACGCCTGCGCGGCGTCATCGGCATTTGCGGCGGACTGCCCGGCGATTGGGAGACCAGTGCGACTTACAAAACCACGGATGCATCCGTCCTCCACCTGCAAGGCACGCGCGATGAGTTCTACCCGCCGGAGCGGACGCGCGATTATTTGGAACGACTACGCACGCGCGCGCGTGATGTGGAAGTGAAAGCCCACGACGCGGCCCACGAGACCACGCCCGCCATGCGCGATGACATACGCGCTTGGCTGAAAAGCAAGTCGGAAGGATGAAAAGAGAGAGGCTGGAGGCTAGAGGCTGAGGTTAATTTTAATCTTTAACTGGCATCTGGCATCCAGCCTCTAGTCTCCAGCCCCAGCCTCTCATATAATGCTTGAATGATGGCATGAGAGGAGGATGACCGATGAATTTGAAGAAATTGATGTTGTGTTTGATGCTGGTATCCATCGCTGTTTCGGCGCTCGCGTGTCATCATCAGGGTACGGCGGCGCAGGGGTCCCGCGCGGCGAGCGCGGAACATGTCAGGACTCTTCCGATGCAGGGCTTGCCGGTTGTGCGGCAGGTCGTCGAAGCGGCGATTGAACAGACGCATTACACTTCGCGTTACGATGCGGCCTATGCCCAACTCGATTATCCGGGCGGCGATGTGCCGCTCGATAGAGGCGCGTGTACGGATGTCATCGTGAGGGCTTTTCGCAAGGGCGGTGTAGACCTACAGCAATCTGTCCATGAAGATATGTCGCGCGACTTCGCGGCCTACCCGCAAACCTGGGGCTTGCCCAAACCCGATTCCAACATAGACCATCGCAGAGTCCCGAACCTGATGACTTACTTCAAGCGCGAGGGCAAAGCGCTGCCCGTCACGGCGAGCGGGAAAGATTATCTGCCCGGCGATGTCGTGACCTGGGACCTCAACGGCCTCGGCCTGTCGCACACCGGGATGGTCACTAATCTCTGGTCCGATGATACGCAGAACTATCTCATCGTCCATAACATCGGCGCGGGCGCGAAAATCGAAAACGTGCTCTTCGCGTGGCACATCACGGGCCATTACAGATATTTTTAAGGGCACGACTCAGTTGCAATTCTGCTGACATTAAAGCCACATTCCAGCCGGACTTTTGTTATACCAAGTGGTAGTAGAAGGAGAGGACGTGAGGTCGTGCAGTCAGTACCGCCTGCGGTAGCGGGCGGGTCTCCAAGATTGAGTACCCGCCCGCTACCGCAGGCGGTACTGACCTCTCTTTGTCTTGCAACTTGATATTAGAGAGACATCAGAATCATCATGGGAGTGATGCTGCTATGAAACGTCAATCCGTGTTCATTATCTGGACCGCGCTCTTGATGGCTTGCGCGCCCGTCTTCGCTTGCGCGCAGCATGAGAGCGCGGCTGGTCCAAAATTGAATAAGCAGGACGAGAAGATCGCGGCGGCTGTGCGCGCCGTCCTGGACGCGCAGGTGTCGGCCTGGAATCGCGGAGACATAGAGGGCTTCATGGACGGCTATGCGCGCTCGAATGAGACGGTGTTTGTCTCCGGCGATAAGGTCACGCACGGGTGGCAGACCGTGCTGGATAATTATAAGAAGGGCTATAACACGCGCGAGAAGATGGGCCAACTGGCCTTCTCCGAACTTGAGATTACGCCGCTCAGCAAAACCTCCGCCGTCGCCCTCGGACGCTGGCAACTGACTCGCGCACAGGACTCGCCGCATGGCCGCTTTACGCTCATCCTGCGCCGCACGCCAGCCGGTTGGCGCATCGTCCACGATCACACATCGTAGAAGAGGGGACGGGGGTTAGAGGTTGGAGGTCAACAGAAGCGGAGGCCGCAGGCAGGGCCTCAGATTGGTCAAAACAAAAAATGCTTTTCCCTAAATCCCCAACCCCTAACCCCTAACCCCTAACCCCTATTTGTTGATATGACTCCCGAACTTGAAAGCGCAGAGCAGAGCGTCGAAGCGCGCAGCGCCGTCTTTAAAAAAGAGTTGGGCGTGGCGGACCTGACGCTGACGCAGATACTCTACATCGTGGGTCTGGGATGGGTCGGGACGGCTGCCAAGTTGGGCCAACCTCACGTCATCTTCTGGCTGCTGGCGATGGCGCTGTTTTATCTGCCGTCGGCGGTCGTGGTGATTTATCTCAACCGTTTGATGCCGCTCGAAGGCGGGTTGTATCAATGGGGCAAGCTCGGCTTCAACGAATTTCTGGGCTTTATGGTGGCTTGGAATTTATGGCTCTACGTCATCGTGCTCAACTCCGAGATAGGTTTGCAACTGGCGACGAATCTCTCCTATGCGATTGGCCCCAGGGCGGCGGGGCTGGCCTCTAATAAATGGTTTATGAGCGTGGCTGGCTGCGTCGTCATCGGCGGGATGGTGTTGATTGCGACCCTCGGCCTCGGCGTCGGCAAGTGGGTCCACAACGCGGGCGGAGTGATTATGTTGCTCGCGTTCCTGATGCTCATAGCCCTGCCGCTCATCGGTCTCAGTCGCGGCACGATCTCTCAGTATCATCCGCTGGCGACGGCCTTGCCCGCGCTCACGCTGCTCAATCTGAACATCCTCGGCAAGATGGGTTTCGGCGCGCTCGGCGGCTTCGAGTACGTGGCGCTGGTCGCGGGCGAGTGCCGTAATCCGGTGCGTTCGATAAGTCGCTCGGTCCTGCTGGCCGCGCCGGTGATTGCCGTCATGTTTATCCTTGGGACGAGTTCAGTGCTGGCGTTTGTTAAGCCGGATGATGTTGACCTGCTTGGACCAATTCCGCAGGTCCTGAGCATCGGCTTCGGCTCGTTCAAAATCATCGGGAGCATCATCTCCATCTTCATCCTGTCGCTGCTGGGCATCCGGCTGGCGCAGGCGAGCGTCAGCTTTATGGGCAGCACGCGTTTGCCTATGGTCGCGGGTTGGGACCAACTCCTGCCAGCCTGGTTCACGAAGCTGCACCCGGAGCGCAAGACGCCCGTCAACTCCATCCTCTTCGTCGGCGCGATGACGCTTCTTTTCGGGCTGGCGGGCATCGTCGGCGTCGGGCGGCAGGAAGCGTATCAATTGCTCCAGAACGCATCGGGCGTCCTCTACGCTTTGACGTACCTCGTCATGTTCGCCATCCCGCTCGTCGGCTTGAGAGGATTGGAGACGCGCCCTCCGCTCTGGCTCAAGGTGGTCTCCGCCTCCGGCTTTCTGATGACGCTGCTCTACGTCATCCTGGCCGTCCTGCCGATTGTGCAGGTCGAGAGCCGCCTCGCCTTCATGGCGAAGATTACGAGCACGGTCGTCATCGCCAACATCGTCGGCGCGAGCATCTTCTTCATCGCACAGAGAAGACGCGGGACGCATGGCGCATCATCATGATGATGAAGAGCAAGCTACAGGGAGGTTGCGACCTGTCTTGTTGAGATGGTTTTCTATATGATGTTGGCGTCCGCCCAAAACTTATAAAAATCACGGAGTTGTCATTGCCATGCGAACGACACAACGAAGGCTCATAGTCTTTGCCCTCTTCTCCTGCTTCGCTCTTTTCTGGACCAGCGCGCGGGCGCAGCAGACGAGCCGCGCGCCGCGCGAGGCTTACGGCATCGAGCGTTACTTGAACATCCGCAGCGCAGGTTCGCCAGCGCTCTCGCCGCAGGGAGACCGCGTCGCGTTTCTGACGAACATCACGGGCACGGCACAGGTCTGGATGGTCCCCGTGGGGGGCGGCTGGCCTGAACAGATGACCTTCTACCCGGACCGCGTTGATTTCATCAGTTGGTCGCCGGACGGGAGCGGCATCATCTTCGGGAAGGCCATCGGCGGCAACGAAAATTCGCAGCTTTACTGGCTCTCGCCGGACGGCGCGCAGATTAAAGCATTGACGGATAATGCGAAGGTCCGTCACAACTTCGGCTCGTGGTCGCGCGATGGCAAATTCATCAGCTATGCCTCGAACAAACGCAACCCGAATTTCTTCGATGTCTACGTGATGGAAGTGGCGAGCGGGCGCGAAGAATTGGTCTATCAACAGGACGGCTCGAACCAGCCGCTTGACTGGTCCTTTAATAACAAGCAACTCATCGTCTCGCATGAGAGCGATGAGTTGAGTCTGGACAACGACCTCTACCTCGTTGACCTGCCGACGAAGCAGGCCACCCTGCTCACACAGCACCAGGGCGCGTCGCAGTTCGGTCGCGTGCATTTCGCGCCCGACGGTCATTCCATTCTCTTCGGCACGGACGATGGTCGTGAGTTCTACTCGCTCGCGCAGCTGAATTTGCAGACCAGGCGCGTGGATATACTGGACGACACGCCGTGGGAGTTGGCCTCCACGCAGATGTCCGACGACGGCAGCCTCTTCGCCTACACCATCAACCGCGACGGCTACAGCGAACTCTACGTTCGCAAACTCGATACGGACGGCAAGCCTTTAATCACCACCCTTGGCCCAAAGGGGACGCCCGTCAAACTGCCCGGCAAAGGCGTCGCGAGCGGTCTTGATTTCTCGAAGGACAATCGCAAACTCGTCTTTACCTTCAACGGCGCGCGTTATAACGCGGACGTGTGGCTCTACGATTTGAAGTCGCAGACGCTCTCGCAGGTCACACATAGCGCGCGCGGAGGCGTCTTGCCGGAGTCCTTCATCGAGCCGGAATTGGTCCATTATAAATCTTTCGACGGGCGCGAGATTCCCGCCTGGTACTATCGCCCGCAAGCGCCTCCCGGCAGCGTTCCGACGGGAAAGGGAGCGAGCGTTAGATTGCCCATCATCGTCAGCGTCCACGGTGGACCTGAAGGACAGGAGCAGCCGACGTTCAATCCCAACTATCAATATTTTCTCTCGCGCGGTTACGCCGTGCTCGCGCCGAACGTGCGCGGCTCGACCGGCTACGGCAAGACCTACACGCATCTCGACGATGTCACGAAGCGCGAAGACTCGGTCAAGGATTTGGCGGCGGCGGTCGAATGGTTAAAGACGGAGGGCAAGGCAGACGAGCATCGCATCGCCATCATGGGCGGCTCCTACGGCGGTTACATGACGCTCGCAGCGATTACGCTCTACCCGGATTTGTGGGCGGCGGCGGTCGAGCAGTACGGCATCGCCAACTTCGAGACCAACCTCAAGAACACGTCCGGCTATCGTCGCAAACAACGCGAAAGAGAGTACGGCACGCTCGATAAAGATTTGGCCTTTCTCAAATCCATCTCGCCGATTTACAGGGTGGACCGCATACGCGCCCCGCTCCTCGTCTTCCAAGGCAAGAACGACCCGCGCGTGCCCTACACGGAGGCCGAACAGATCGTCAAGGCCCTGCGTGACCGCAATGCGCCCGTCGAGTACACACTCTTCGACGACGAAGGCCACGGCTTTGTCAAACTCGCCAACCGCCTCGTCGTCGGTCGCAAAATCGCAGACTTTCTGGACCAATATATGAAATGAAGTCAGGAGTCTGAGAGTCTGGAGTCTAGAGTCAAAAACAAGGACTCGCTTTTTGCTTTTGACTCCTGACTCCTGACTCTCAGACTCAAGACTCTTGATTCTTTATGTCCGAAACACTGGCCGTCATCAATTGCTCGCAGCTTGTCACGGTGGCAGGTCAGGCTGCTGGGCCGCGCGTTGGCGCGGCGATGCGCGAGCTTGCCATCATAGAGGATGGAGCGATGCTGGTCCTGGACGGGCGCATCGCGGGCGTTGGCGAGCGTCGCCAGATTGAGCCGCTCATCGGGAGCGAGACGCGGGTCCTGGATGCGCGCGGGCGTGTGGTGATGCCGGGCTTTGTGGATGCACACACGCATCCTGTCTTCGCGGGTGAGAGGGCGGACGAGTATGAGCAGCGCGCGGCGGGCGCGACCTACCAGGAGATAGCGGCGCACGGCGGGGGGATTCAATCCACGGTCAACAAAACGCGCGCGGCCAGCCTGGATCAATTAATCGCGGCGGGCACTCGTTACGCGGAGTGGTTCCTGCGCGGCGGGACGACCACCATCGAGGCCAAGTCCGGTTATGGATTGACCGTCGAGGATGAACTCAAAATCCTGCGCGCCGTCAGGCAATTGGACCAGGAACTGCCGCTCCGTTATATCCCGACCTTTCTCGGCGCGCATGATGTGCCTGCGGAATATCGCTCGCGGCGTGCGGATTACATCGCGCTCGTGATTGAAGAGATGCTGCCGCGCGTGGCATCCGAACGGCTCGCGGAATACTGCGACGTGTTCTGCGAGCAAAGCGTCTTTAGCACGGAAGAATCATGGCGCATCCTCTCTGCGGCGCGGGCTTACGGGTTGGACCTGCGTCTTCACGCGGACCAATTATCGCTGTCCGGCGGCGCGATGCTCGCGGCCAGGCTGAAGGCCGCGACCGCAGACCACCTGGAACACACGGACCGGAGCGGCATCAACGCGCTCAAGTCAGCGGGCGTGCAGCCCGTGCTTTTGCCGTGTTCTGTTTACGCGCTCGGCTCAAGTCGCTATCCGGCGGCGCGCGAGATGATTGATGCGGGACTCGCGGTCGTGCTGGCGACGGATTTTAATCCAGGCTCTTCGCCGACCCCGTCCATGCAGATGGTCCTCAACCTCGCTTCAACGCACATGAGAATGACGCCCGCCGAAGCCATCACGGCGGCGACCGTCAACGCTGCTTACAGCCTGGGCCGTGGCGACCAACTCGGCTCGCTTGAGGCTGGCAAGCGAGCCGATTTCTGCATACATGATTGCGAAGACTACCGCGAAGTGAGCTACTTCTTCGGCATAGAACACGCGGACGCGGTTTACGTTGACGGGCGCATCGCCTTCAAACGCTGAAAGCCTGTCGCAGCGAAGCGAATCGTCCATTTATTTCGGCCCTTCATCTCAAGCCAGACAGGTCCGCGAGGGGCATCGCACGGGGCACACGATGGAGTAGTAAAAAACACTTGACGCCCAATGACTTGTCATTTATTATTTTAATCCAACACTGGAAAGGAGGTGATTAAAAAAGTATGAGTTCTTATCACAGTGAGGTGGCTGCGGCCTAAACCTCTGGACTGATAATCAGAAATTGTTGAGATTCTCGTCCGGTCGTTTTCCTGCTTTAACGAGCAGACGCTACAGGCCAATCCCAACAGTTCACCGGAAAGCCGTCCGTGCTGCAAAAGCACGGGCGGCTTTTCTCTTGACGCGAAGAGCAAGAATTGAAAAGCAAGGATGAATGTGGAAGGATGAAGGATGAAAGCGTGGCTATTCAACGTGAGTTCAACGTGAGTTCGACGTAAGATAGAGTAAACCCTTCAAGCTTATCCCCGGAGGGGAGACATATGAGAGCCGGGGGCAAGCCTGAGCGTCGCCCCCGGTTATTGGTCCAAGATAGCAGCCGACCCTCAAGGGGTCGCACCTCAACCTTGAGTGTGCGACCCCTTGAGGGTCGAATTGTGTTGGCGTGAACAGACCGGGGCGATGACCCCTGGCTCTCACAGGTTGCCCTTTCAGGGCACAGGTGGCTTTCCAGACAGGCTTACGTCGAACTGACGTTATTCAAGACGCATATCGCTTCTTTCATCCTTCCGCCTTCCGCCTTGCTCTTCAGCTTCCGTACTGGGTTTGGGCGATTTTGGCGAGGGCGATGGTGAGGGCTGCCGCGCCGAGTGTTTTGATGAGGGTCGGGTGCTCAGAATAGAAGTTGCTGACCTGGTCTATCACGGAAGGGTCTTTCTGTTCCGCATGGGCGGCGAGTTGTTCGACCGCTTCGGGCGAAACTTCGGCGGCCTGTTCGGGCGTGACCTGCGTGTGCCCGCCGCCGAGCAAGCCCGCGAGGCCGGAGGCTCCGCCTCTTGATAAGAGTTGCGCGGCGATGGCCGGCCCAGCCGCCGAGATTAGCGTGTTGAGCAAGCCTGCGCGTTGCTGTCCGTTGGCGTTGCTAAAGAGTTGCGCCGCCATCTGGCCGAAGGCGGGCGTCTGGTCCGAACGAAAGGCCGCAGCCAGTCCGTCCGCGAGCGTGGAACTCGGCGCGTGCTGTGCCAGTTGATCGAAGTCGTCATTGGCCGTGTTCGGCGCTTGAGCGGCGTTAGCGCCCGTGTACTGCTGCAATAATCCGCCAATTTGATCCATCCAACCCATATCATTTCTCTCCCTTTCAAGGTACAAAAATATTCTCGTGGGCAAGGCTCCCAGCGTCTCTCCGCGACGTTGATTGATTGTCTCTCTCTTTGCCTTTGGTTAAAGTCTCTCGCAGTTTACTACAGATGCGACACGATGCGCTAAGGAGTCGCCTTCGGTTTCTGCGTCTGCGGCGTGGGCTGTTCGGAGGGCGGGAGCCGTGTCGGCTCAGGCGCATCCGGCGAGGTGTGCAGGTGAATCGCCTTCCAGTCATTGCCGACGCGACGAAAGATGATCGTCATGCGTCCGGCAGCGGTTTCCGGCGTGCCCTTGTAGACTTGCGATTGTGTCCAGAGACAGGTCAGGAGCGCGCCGTCGCGCCCAAGCATCTGCACGCGCAAATCGCGCACGTCGAGTTTGACATCCTTCATGTTCGGATAAGAGTTGGCGCGATTATCATGAAGCTGCTGCCAGCCTCTGGTGACGGTGCCGTTGTTATTGAAGAGGACGAGTTGCGGCGAATTCCAGTAAGCGGCGGTGACTGCGTCTACGTCCGCGTGGCGAATGCCTTCGAGCAGCGACTCGAAAGCCGCGAGCACGCCGCGCGCCGTGGGGTCCTTCGCGCTCGCCTTCGCGGGCGCAGGCTTGCGCGCGTTGGCCTCCGCCTGAGTGTTTGAGTTGGCGTTCGTCTGGCCCCTGTTGCTGTTGGTTGTGGTGGTGGTGGTCGTCGTGCGCCTGCGCGTCTGCGGCGCGTTTGAATTCGTATTCTGCGCCATGCAAAAGGGCGCGAGCACGAACAAGAGCGCGATGATGAGAGACAATCTTTTAAGCATCAGTTACTCCTTACCTGATTCAGCCGACGCCGGGAAATCGAACCACGGTTCCTGGCTGCGGAGTCTTCGGACAGAGCGCTCGCGCCCTATCATCTCGAAGACCTCGAACATGGATGGGCCAACCGATTGGCCCGTCAACATCGTGCGCGAGGCGTTGATTAAGAGACCCGCCTTGACCCCTGCCTCTTCCGAGAAGGCGCGCAACGCTGTCTCGCTCGTCAACGCGTTGAATGGCTCGACCTCTTCCAGTTTCGACGCCAGCACGGGCAGCAGTTCCCTGAGGCGCGGCTCTTTGTAAAGGTTCTTCTTCTTCGCCGCCTCGTCAAAATCGAAATCATCCGAGAAATAGGCGCGGCCCTGCTGACTGAAATCCTTGAGCGTGAAAAAACGCTGGCGAATCAAGTTGATGGTCTTCTCGAACCACTCGCGTTGGTCCTCTTCATACTCTTCACGCCACAGCTTGCTCGCGCGCAGTTCCGCCTTCGCCATCGGTTGAAGATCATCGAAGGGCATCGTCCGAATGTACTCCGCGTTCATCCAGAGCGCCTTGTCATCGGTCCAGTGGCGCGGGTCCGATTCATGAAAGTTAAAGACGGCGTTGGAGCGATGGATGCCTTCGAGCGAGAATTTCTGGACCAGTTCATCCAGCGTCATAATCTCCTGCTCCGTGTCCGGCGACCAGCCCAGGAGCGCCAGAAAATTGCGAAACGCGGCGGGCACAAAGCCACGGTCTCTGTAGGTCGTCAGAGAGACCACCAAGCCGTGCTTGCGTTTGGAGAGCTTGCCCTTGTTCGGCGCGAGAATCAGCGGCAGATGCGCGAAGCGCGGAGGCTCTACGCCGAGCGCTTCATAGATGAGCACCTGCTTGTGCGTGTTGGTTAAATGGTCCTGCCCGCGTATGACATCCGTGATACGCATCTCTATGTCATCCAGTACGACAGAGAGGTTATACAAAGGATGCCCGTCCGTCCGCAGCAAGACGAGGTCTTCAATCTCCGCGTAGTCGCGCTCCTGTTCACCATAGACCGCGTCAACGAAACGCGTGCGCCCCTCTGGCGGAACCTTCAGACGAATGGCGAACGGTTCACCGGCAGCCGCCTTCGCATCGGATTCTTCTTTCGACAAATCGCGGAAGGGGTTGCTGCGATGGTCCACGCCTTCGCTCGCGCTAAAGCGTGCGCGCTCCGCTATCTCCTGTTTGATGTTGGTGTCGGAGCGCGTCTCCTTCGGAGTGAAATCACGATAGGCCGTGCCCTCTTCGACCAGACGCCGTGCCGCAGTCCTGTGCTTGTCAGCATTGTCCGATTGAAAGACCAACTCTTCATCGTAATCAAGTCCGAGCCACGCGAGGCCCTCCAGAATCGAACGCGTCGAAGCCTCCGTCGAACGCTGCAAATCCGTGTCCTCTATACGCAGCAAAAACTTGCCGCCCGTCCTGCGCGCATAGAGCCAGTTGAAGAGCGCCGTGCGCGCAGCGCCTATGTGCAGATACCCCGTCGGCGACGGTGCGAAGCGAACCCTGATAGTCATCAAATAAGTAAAAAGGAAAAGGGTCAAAGGTCAAAGTGATGAGCAGCCAGCTATTAATTGAAAGCCGTTTCCGCCTCACTTTTGCCTTTTCACTTTTGCCTTCCTTTCTCTTTTATGAATGGCGAAGCTGGCGCTGTAGTTCCGAGAGTTGGCGGCTCAATTCATCCATGCGCTGGATGAGTGCTTGCTGTCGCTGCTCATCTCTGTCGGGCGTCTTGCCCTTCATGTAGAACGTCCCGCCAGGCTCCAGAGTGCAGCTTTCGACTTCGTCCAGGCTCGCGAAGCCCTGACGATGCGCGACCGTTTGCAATTCTGTCTCCGTCAGCAGTTCCTTCGCCAGCGCGTCTTTCATCAACCGCCCGTTTTCGATCAGGACGGTCGGCGTCCCTTCTATCATCTGATCCAGTCGTCTGTGCTTAAAGACGAAGCGTACCACAAAGTAGTTGACGGCGAGCAACGTGGTCGCGCCGATGATGCCCCCCGTCACGGAGTTGTCCTCGCCGATGATGGCGTTCTGCACCGTGTTGGAAAGCGAGAGCAGGACCACCAGATCGAAAGGATTTAATTGGGCCAATTCACGTTTGCCCGCGAGACGTAATCCCACGACCAGAAAAAGATAAACGATGACGGGCCGCAACATCTTCTCCAGGATGGGCACGCCCAACCCGAACATCTCCCGCACAGCCGCATCACTCCACAGAGCAGGAAGCATTTTCGTCACTCTCCTTCAACCATCCGTCGCCCACGATCTTCTTGAGGAGATAAACTTCGGAGTCAGTGCCACATCTTTTAGCTCACACGATGAGATGCGCGCAAGCACTGACAGGAGCCACCCGCCTACAATATTAAGCCACAGAGCGCACAGAGGGCACAGAGAGTTCTGAAAATGAAAAGCCGGAGCGCTTCGCTTTCCGGCAAACTTTAATCGCTTTACTCTGCGCGTTCTGCGACCTCTGTGGCTACTTTTTTCTTGCCCGCGCGGCATAACAAAAAGGGCTACCCGTTGCGGCCCAGCGGCTTCAGGTAAACCCTTTTTCGCGTCTCAAAATTTAATGGCGGAGATGACAGGATTCGAACCTGTGATAGGCTTTTGACCTATAACGGTTTAGCAAACCGCCGCCTTCAGCCACTCGGCCACATCTCCGCACCGCAACCAACCCCTTGCGAAAACTTATTCTAATCCCCCAACCCAGATTGTCAAGCCAACGCGCCCGCCCCAACCCCACGCCCCCCATCTTGAAGCCATCTTCCAAGCCCCATCTTAATGCTACAATGACCCCCGCCCGAAACCCGCTTGAGACGGATTCAATCGTCTCTCTAAGGAGGGAGTTAAGGGCGTTGATGAGAAGAAGTTTGAGCCGATGGTGGAGGTGGAGATTAATCCGGCGGATGAGTTTGGCGGTGAGAGTGTAGATGGCGAAGTTTGAGTTGACGCGGAGGGAGTTTTTGAGGGGGGCGGCGGCTGTGCCTTTGGTGGCTGTGTCGGCGGGGTCTGCGTATGCGAGTTTTGTGGAGCCTTATGATTATGAGGTGACGCGGACGGATGTGTTGATAGATGGATTGCCGGAGAGTTTTGATGGGTTTCGTATCGCGCAGATTTCGGATGTGCATCATAGCAGGCTGGTTTCGATTGAAGATGTGGGGCGCGTGGTGGAGTTGGCGCAGGGGGCCGGGGCGGATTTGATTGTGTTGACGGGTGATTACACGACCGCTTACAGGCGTTATATAGAGCCTTGCGCTGAGGCTTTGGGGAGTTTGAGCGCGGCGGAGGGTGTGTGGGCGGTGCTGGGGAATCATGATCATTATACGGACCCGCAGTTGACGGTGCGGGCTCTGGAGCGTGCGCATATTAATGTGTTGAATAATGCGAATACGGTCATTCATCGCGGGGGAGATGCGTTGCAACTGGCGGGGATAGATGATTGGTCCTGGAATGGGACGGATTGGCCGCGCGCTTTATACGGGTTGGACCGGAAACTGCCGACCGTGTTGCTGTCGCACCAGCCGCGCGTGCTGGATGTGGTGGAGGCGTCGAAGGTCTCGCTCATCCTGAGCGGGCACACGCATGGAGGACAGTTGAGTTTGCCTTTCATAGGTGCGCCCGCGCGCTTCGGCGTCAAAGATTTCAAGTACCTGCGTGGACTGTATGAGCGTGAGGGCACGCAACTCTACGTCTCGCGCGGGACGGGCGTGATAGGTCTCCCAATGCGCCTCGGAGTGAGGCCGGAAATCGCTGTCATACGTTTGAGACAGTCAGGAGTCCAGAGTCTGGAGTCTGGAGTCAAGAATTGGAAGATGTCTGTTCTTGACTCCAGACTCCAGACTCTGGACTCCTGAC
>DASYML010000196.1:0-10653 GCA_036009045.1 Pyrinomonadaceae bacterium | reverse complement strand
TCTGGCCGCGCTGCCCCGCGAGGAGTACGAGCGCCTCGTCCCCCATTTGCAGGAGGTCTCGCTGGCGATAGGCACGATACTGTATGACTTCGACGACGCGATCTCGCACGTCTACTTTCCCAACAACGACACCATAGGCTCATTGCTCTCCACCACGGAGCGCGATACAGCCATCGAGATAGGCGTGACGGGCAGTGAAGGCGTGCTGGGCTTCTCCATCCTGATGGGAGTCGAGACGACGCCGCACAGGGTCTTGATACAGATTCCGGGCACGGCCTTAAAGATTAAATCAGGGGTCATTCGCAGAGAGTTCAGGCAAGGCGGGCGTTTACACGACCTGGTGCTCAAGTACGTGCATGCGCTCTTCACACAGGCCTCACAGACGGCGGTCTGCAACCGCCTGCACCCTGTGGAGGCGAGGCTCGCGCGCTGGCTGCTGGCGGTCCGTGAGCGTGTAGAGGCAGACCAGTTCCCCATCACGCACGATTTTATGGCGAGGATGCTCGGCGCGAATCGCGCGACCGTGAGTTTGACGGCGGCGACCATTCAGCAGGCGGGCTACATCCGTTACACGCGCGGCAAACTCACCATCCTCGACGTAGAAGGTCTGGAAGATGTCTCCTGTGAGTGTTACCGGATAGTGAAAAAGAGATACGAGGATATTCTTAAATATTGAAACCTCCATCCGAGAGGTTTTGAAGGAGCAGGCGAGCTATGGGAAGGGATAAAAAAGATGTTGCGACCATTCTTCTGGTTGATGATATTGACGAGTACCGCGTCATGATCAAGCGCGGGCTGGAGACCAGGGGCTACTGTGTCAAGACGGCCAGTGATGAGGCGGACGCCGTAGAGAGAGCGCGCTGCGTGCGCCCGGATATGATTTTACTTGAGATGGGGAGAAGGCCGACGCTCCAAACGCTCGACATGGGGCGACGAATCCGCTCCGACGCCAGAGTTGGAGATGAAGTGATGGTCGTGGTCTATGCGGACCGGGTGGACGAGGCCATTTCCGAAGGCGGAGAGGTGCGTCTGGGGCCTCACGAGTACATCATCCTCCCGGAAGACGGCGCGCAGTTGGACGGCTTTCTGGGGCGTCTCTTAAGCGTATGAAAAAAGGTATCAGCGAGCAGGAGTTCCGGCTGTTGTGCGATGACGTGGAGCGTGACGCCACGGCCATCCTGCGCGACCGCCGAGACGTGCCCGTTGAGACGGCTTTGCAGCGTGAACTGTTCGAGAGATTGTGTGACATGCTGGAGATAGATACAGCGTCGGTACAGGCGACCGACCTGCTGGATACAGAGAATGGGTACAGTTTCGCCATCATGCAGACGATTGAAGAGAAGATGCGACCGGAATTTCTCTACATCGAAATCCTCGGTCCCTTCCTGCGCCGTGCCAGCGTCAATCCCTGACCTTTCAATGAAAACCCATACTTTGCATCGTCTGAGTCGCGACGAGGGCCTTAGAGGGGCTGTAAACGCCGGGAATGGGTATTCCCAACTCTTTTGTAGAAGGTTCTCAAGCCTTATCACGCAACCGGTTTGATCCGTTGCGATGTTTTGATCAAGCGAAGTGCCGAATGATTATTCTCGTGGCAGAAGATACGGAAGATATTCGCCTCATGATCAAGATCATGTTGGAGGACAAAGGTCATCGCGTCGTGGAGGCAGCGGACGGGCGCGAGGCTGTGGAACTGGCGACGCGCGAGCGCCCGGATGTCATCCTGATGGACTTGAGTATGCCGGTGATGGACGGCATAGAAGCTATCAGTTGTCTGCGCGGTCGGCCCGAAACTTCCAAGATGCCGATTATCGCCGTCACGGCCCATTGCACGGACCCCGCCTGGCGCAGCCGAGCCATCGCCGCCGGATGCCTTGAATGCGTCGGCAAGCCCGTTGATTTCAGGTATCTGAATCAACTCATCACTCGTGTCGTCCGCCCTGAGTCGTCGCCTCGTCACTAGAGACTCTTCAGATAAAACTTTTCATGCTGCCTGCGATGACTCAGCGCTCACCATCTGCGTGCCAGAGCCTTTCGCCCAGCAGCCTGTCGTACTCCTCTTTGCAAGACCATGCTTGCAATTGCATGTGACCTTTGCGCCTTGGCGTGAGACTGTTTCTCGCAAAGGCGCAAAGTAAAACAAGACGACTCAGGCTGATGGTCACATCCAGGCGCAAACGACTATCGTGTTCGGATGTGCCTCCCGGCTAATGTCCGGGCT
The DNA here is from genome assembly GCA_036009045.1 of Pyrinomonadaceae bacterium. Lineage (GTDB taxonomy): Bacteria > Acidobacteriota > Blastocatellia > Pyrinomonadales > Pyrinomonadaceae > DASYML01. The sequence continues at coordinate 8,432 of DASYML010000196.1, read as the reverse complement.
TCAGCACGATCTTGATGCAGTTGTCCTCTTTCTCGCTGAAGATGTCATAGCCGTGCGACGCTTCCTCAAGCGGCAGCCGGTGAGTGATGACGAAGCTGGGGTCTATCTCACCCTTTTCGACTCTCTCCAACAGCGGTTGCATGTAGCGCTGGACATGACACTGCCCGGTCTTCATCGTCAGCGAACGGTTCATGAAAGAACCCATCGGGAATTTGTCTATGAATCCGCCGTAGACGCCTATCACAGAGACGTTGCCACCGTTGCGGCAAGCCATAATCGCTTCGCGGAGCGCGATGGGCCTGTCTGTCTCCGCCATCAATGCCTGTTTGACGCGGTCATAGGCGTAGACGATGCCGTGACCGCCGAACGCCTCCATCCCGACGGCGTCTATGCACGAGTCCGGCCCACGGCCCCCGGTCATCTCCATCAGGGCTTCGTAGGTGTCCGCCTCCTCGAAGTTGATAACCTCATCTGCCTTCGCCCCTTCGCGCGCCATACGCAGCCGGTCCGGGTAGCGGTCAATGCCTATGACGCGCTCTGCGCCCAGCAGGCGCGCACTCGCGATTGCGAACTGCCCGACGGGGCCGCAGCCCCAGACCGCGACCGTGTCGCCGGGTTTGATGTCGCACATCTCCGCGCCCATGTAGCCGGTCGGGAAGATGTCTGACAGGAACAACACCTGCTCGTCCGTCAGGCCCGCCGGAACCTTGAGCGTGCCAACATCCGCGAAAGGCACGCGCGCGTACTCTGCCTGACCGCCAGCGTACCCGCCCGTCAAATGCGAGTAGCCGAAGATGCCGCAAGGGCTGTGGCCGAACATCTTTTCAGCCATCCAGGCGTTCGGGTTGGAATTTTCGCACAAGGTGAACATCTCCTGCTGGCAAAAGAAACAGTTGCCGCAAGAGATCGGGAAGGAGACCACGACGCGGTCTCCGACTTTGCGTTTCTTTACATCAGGGCCGACCTCCACGATTTCACCCATGAACTCGTGACCGAGAATATCGCCCTTCTCCATCGTCGGCATGAAGCCGTTGTATAAATGCAGGTCCGAACCGCAGATGGCCGTCGAAGTGATCTTCACGATGGCATCGCGCCGGTTCAGAATCTTCGGGTCTGGCACCTCTTCGACCCGCACATCCTTTTTGCCGTACCAACAGTTTGCTTTCATTGCTTCCCCCTTTTCAGCACTCAACGTTGTTCATAGGTCGCAGCCTTCACAGAGATTTACTTGGCTCCGGCCCCTCTTGAATGACCCAGTTCCCCGCTCGTCGGAGGTTGCGCCGGGCGCTGCGTCAATAAGCCGTTGTCCCATACGGTCCCTTCCGAGACGACGACCTCACCGAGTTCCATGACCTGCTTGAAGCAACGCAAAGCTTCCTGCGCCTGCTGCCCCGGTTCTTCGCCGAAGAGCTTGGCGACGGTCGCGCCGAGGACGCCGCCGGGCGGCGTATATTCCATCTCCACGTTGACTATCGTGCCGCGACCTCCCGTCGCGCGCTCGAAGCTCACAGACCCGTAGTTGTCCACCTCCGAACCCTCTATCGAACGCCAGGCGATAAACTCGCCCTCTCGCTCTTCGGTAATCTCTGCATCCCACTCGACGGTCGTCCCGGCGGGTGCTTTCGCGACCCAGTGCGAACGCGTGGCGTCAGTTTCATTGACCGATTCCAGATGATTCATGATGCGCGGCAGATTCCCTAGTTCGCGCCAGAAGGCGTAGAGTTCTGCGGGCGCACGGTTGATGATGATGCTCTTTTTCACTTGCGCGGTACCTCCCTCTGTGGTGTGGTGTTGGCTACCGAGTTGTTGAGCGCAGAGTACGTCCAGAGCCGTCACCGCGAGTACATTCGCAGTGGCGAAGGCGACACGGCCTTTCCTCGAATCCGGTGAAGCGAAGGTCACGGCCAGTGTCGCCAGATCCAAGGCATCCCCCGCGACTCTGGACCAGACCGCAGCGGCGGGCCTCCTGCCCTGCGCGAAGATGCCGATGCCGCTTGCTATCTCGCGTAATCCGAAGAGGCGTATTAACCCTGTGTGTGCGCCCCTGCCTCCAGATATTTTGGCGATGGCGCGCGGCGCTAAAATCTCTGCCAGCCCGAGGCCGATGCTGAACCACCCCAGACCGCGTGCAAGCTGCTCTTCGTTCATGTTCAGCAAGCCGCCGCGCTGAGTTCCATGGGTATCCTCTTGGCCCACTGTTCGTGCGCCCGTCATCGTTCGCCGTTGCGTCTTGCCGCTCGGTTGCCTCTGTCGCAAAGAGGTCCGCGCGGATGGTCTATGTCGTGTCCCCTCTGGTTCCATTTCCTGCTTTTGTTTCTTCGTCCCTGTTGCTGCCATTGTCTTCCCCCCTGGCTCAAGATTTATTCTTCAGACCCCTATCATCTATGACGCTCAAACGAGCACGGGTTCATCGCATACAAACCCGCATCATGCTGCACGCCGTTCAAACTGTCCGTACGTCCTAACTCCGCCCGTGGCAGCCTTCTGTGATGTGTATATTCAGAAAGCAAACAGGCTCCGTCCTGATGACGTTATAGTAGTCGCAGACTTTTTGAGCGCTTTTCAATACCGATAGCTGACAGAAATGGCGGGGCTATGGCGGGGCTTTAACCTTTATATGTCGTACCTGGTTTATCTCAGGGACATCTATGGCCGATCGGATATTGCGTAAAACCAGGCTTACCTGAATTGGCAAAGCAATAGATATTTTTTTCGAGGGAATGCCCTTTGGTCTTGATCTTTACAGAGGTGTGAAACAGTTCTTAACTGCATCTCAGAAGGTCTGCTCACTTGTTCGGATGGGACGCGAGGTTATGATGCTTGCACCTCGCCACTCCGCCATCAAATCCACTCGGGTAGTAAAACCCGCTGCCGCCACAGTCCTGGCACTGCTGAATCTGCTCGCATGTGAAGACGCTGGCGGCCGACGCTTCGCTTGGGTCGCCCGGCTCAGCTAACTGACTTTTCTCTTTTTTCCACAGACGACGCCGGAGATGTTCTGCCAGGAATGCCGGGACGGATGAAACAGTCGTGCGTGTGGCAGCGATTCGCAGTTCGGTAACTAAGACCTCGGCCAGTTCAGCCCATTGCTCGCGTTCTCCTGCCTTTGGAGAACGTCCCGTTAGACTATTTGTCGCCTCGCCGAAAATCTTGTTCAGGTCTGATAACGCGCAAGCCAAATCATCATCAATTTCTAAAGTCTTAAAAGAAGTCTTAGGCGGTCCGTAATTATCTGCATTTAAAGGTACTTGACCTGTATCACCTGTAGCAGAAGTTGATACTGGTACCCCTACCAATTGTTGATACTGGTACCCCTGGTGATACCCCTGGTACACCTGGTACGGGTCAGGCGAGCCAATTTCTTCGGGAAGATAGACGGAATAATAGTTCCCTCCTTGAGACCCATTGATAAACTCGACTTTCAAAAGTCCCCTTTCTTTGAGGTGGGCCAGGTGGCTCATGAACGTGTTGATGGAGCCAATCCCGGCCCCCATCATAATCTGCGTGCGCGTCAGGCGGGCCGTATAGCGCGGGGTAATGTGGCCGCGCGTTTGCGAATAAAGGTAGTCATATAGCTGCTTGGATTTTCCCTTGAACTGTCCGCTGGCAACGGCCTCACGCACAATCGAGTTGGCAACTCTGGTAAAGTCACGGGCGGGGGCTGCATCTTGGCTTTGGGCTTTTGATTTAGTCTTCGGCCCGGACATTTTACGCCGATTAGTGATGCGCCGCGCCGCGCCTTCAGCTTCGGATGAGACGGGTGATGCGCCTGGCACAGGGGCCACGGCTGGAAGTATCTCTTCCGGCAGGTCAAGAGATGAGTGTTTCTGGTTTGAAGAATCGCTTGCCGGAAGAGGCTCGGAGGCATAATCTTCGACCAGCGCGCGACTGCGGGCTTTCCGTTCTGACCTGGGCGGAGGCTCAAGCGTCTCCTTCATGCTCGTTAACGCTTTCGTCCAGTCTGACTTCTTCATCTGTTAAGACCTCCTTAACTTCCTGAGCAAAAGAGTAGAAAGCAGCAGCGCCGGGCGATAACGGGTCCGTCTCCCAGACAGACTGATTCGCCATCGCGGCCTGATTGATGGCCGTGGCTCTGGGGATTGTCGCCTTGAACACGTTGCTCGGTTTGAATCGTTGAATGACTAGATTCCTGACCTCTTTATCAGCCTTTTGCCGCTCAACAAACATCGTGCTCAACGCCATGATCTGCATGTCCGGCGCATGCTCGTCCATCAGGTTGCCGATCAACCGGAGGAGGTGCGTGAGACCCAGCAGGGCATATTTACTCGTATCAATCGGGATGATCGTCAAATCGCTCATCGCCAGCGCATTGAGAGTCGCCACGCGGAGCGACGGCGGAGTGTCTATCACACAATAATCGTAACCGTCGCGCGCCCTGATCAGTCTTTTTCGCAGGAGCAACTCTCGCGAGACCGCTTCGCCTTCCAGGAGTTTGTCCGCGTCATAATCAAGGCATGTCGGAATCAGGTCCAGAAAAGGGCGCGCGCGATGGATATAAGCTCCATAGTCGCCGTCGCGGTCGAGCATGAGCCGGTGTGCCGTCGCGCGCGTGGCTTCGAGCTTTCTCAAATCAACGTTGAGCGCGTCGGACAAGTTGCCTTGCGGGTCGAGATCTATCGCCAGAACTCTGGCGCTCTCGCTGGCGAGAATCACAGCCAGGTTGAGCGCAATCGTAGTTTTGCCGACGCCCCCTTTATGATTGGCGATGACGATGGTTTTCATGCGAGTTTGACTCCTCCAGACGGTCAGGCTGCTTTGTTGAGGGGCTTAATCTGTTCGTACTCGCGCCCCCTGGATTGTAAGGCGTCCCAGAGATCAATGTCCTGCTGAAGCCCCAACCAGACATCCGGGGAAGTGCCGAGCGCCCGCGCCAGCCTGTGAGCCATATCAACCGTCACGGGTCGCTTCTCCTGCAAGATTTCATTGATCGTGCGGCGCGATACTCCGAGGAGGCTCGCAAACTCTCCCTGCGTGAGTCCGGTCGCTGGCAGCAAGTCCTCGCGCAGGACCTCTCCCGGATGCGTCGGGCGTCGCTTTCTTCCGTTCAACATGTTAGTGATAATCCTCCAGATCGAATTCTTGCGCGTCTGTCCCCTGAAACCTGAACGTTAGTCTCAAATTACCGTTCACCGAAACGCTCCACGTTCCTTTCCGATCACCTTTCAACTCATGCCAGCGATAACCCGGCAGGTTGAGGTCCGAGGGCGACACGGCACGGTTCAAGAGGTCCAACTGCCTGAGCAAACGTTTCGTCAAATCAGATGACACGCCGCGAGCCTTACCAGCTTCAAAAAGCTGCTTGAGTCCTTGATGCCGGAAAGATTTGATCAGTGGCGCGTGTAACACCCCGTGTTACACGCGCCACTGTAACGCGATAGGTTACAGCAGGCAATAGGATTTTGGATGACTGCCGGGGAGTGCGACGGCGGCGCCCCCTTCAAATTTTATCGGATGGCCGTTCGATGCTGCTCGCTTATTATCCTCTTGTGTTGTATAACTAACACAGTTGTCTGGCTAACATTTCAGGTTCGCTATGGAGATAGCCTCTTTTATTCGCCGCCAACGTCCGGTTGATTCAACCAAAGACCAGGGAGCGTCATGAAAGAGAATCTACTGCTGGCAGTCTTGCCCCGCAAGGAACGCGAACGCCTTGACCCGCATCTTGAACACGTCACGCTCGACCAGGGCGAAGTTCTCATAGAAGCGGAAACGCCGATCAAGCACGTCCTCTTCCCTTACGATTTGGTCACCTCCACCATCCAGGCGATGTCTGACGGCTCGCAGCTTGAAGTAGGGCTGATGGGCATCGAGGGCATGATCGGGATTCAGTTCTGGCTCCGCCAGAAAACCACCCCCACCAGAACCATCGTGCAGGTCCCGGGCACCGGACTAAGGATGAAGGCAAGCGTCTTCAAGAGAGAGGTGATGGACCGGCCAAGCCCGCTTAATGATCTGGTCGCCAGTTATACGCACGCCTTCCTGGTGATGACTTCACAGGTGGCGGTCTGCAACCGCCTGCACGAGATGGACGAGCGCCTCAGCCGCTGGCTGCTGCTCATCTATAACCGCACTCAGAGGGCAGAGTTCCCGCTCACGCAGGAGTTCCTGGCGATGATGCTCGGCGCGCACCGGCCAACGGTCTCGACCGCCGCCAGCATTCTACAGAAGGCAGGGTTTATCCGTTACAGTCGCGGCATCATAAAAATCCTCGACCCCAAAGGTCTCGAAGATGGGACCTGCGAGTGCTTGCAGATCATGGAATCACAGTTCGATAAGATTTTCGACCAACCCTGGCTCGAACTCGCCCGCAAACAAGCGCGAGCAGACTAGCCCTCACTTTCAACCCAACAGGCCAGCGCGGACGCCTCCTCGTTATGTCTTCTACAAGACAGACATCAAAACGGGTCGTGCGTACCATATCGGACATAAGCGCGGGCTGTAGACTTTCGCCTCACAGCCTTATGTTGCCTGGACAACATAAGGCTGTTATCATGCTCATCGTAAATACTGATCCGGACCGGGAGGGAAAGCGGATGATTGCGCCCGAACGAGTGTATCCTCAACTCAAAAACTGGATTCTGGCCGCGCTGCCGCCGGATGAATACGAGCGACTATCTCCGCACATGGAGTACGTCCAACTGCCGCACGGGCAAGTCCTCATAGAGCACGGCGAGCCGATCCTGTTTGTCTATTTCCCGAACGACGCGCTCATCTCCCTCGTCACGCAGTTATCGGACGGCGCGACGGTCGAGGCCGGAGTCGCGGGCAGGGAAGGGATGGTCGGGCTGCCGGTCGTCCTCGGCGGGGACTCGACTCCGATGCAATCGGTGGTGCAGATCCCCGGCACGGCCATCAAGATCAAAGCGCGCGTCATCCGCGACGCCTTCAATCGCGGCGGCGCGCTGCACTCGAGGCTTCTGGGCTACGCGCACGCGCTCTTTGTCGAGGTGGCTCAATCGGCGGCCTGTAACGCGCACCATCATCTGGATGAGAGGCTCGCGCGCTGGCTCCTGACGAGCAGTGACGCCGTTGAAGCCGAGGAACTTCCACTGACACAGGAATTCATCGCCACGATGATGGGCGTGCGCCGCGCCGGAGTGACCTGTGCCGCCCTCACTTTGAGAGAAGCAGGGCTTATCATTTATAATCGCGGCCACATCAAAATCCTTGACCGGGACGGTCTGGAGGCTGCGGCCTGTGAATGCTACCGGGCGATTAAGGCTCAATTCAAAACTCTGATGGGTAACGGGAAATGATATTCGCTTTGTCTCTCATGCGGTCTCGCTCTGAAGAGGGGGGCGGTCATGTCTAACTCGGAAAAGCCGCAGCCGCCCACGAGCCAGAATCGCCTGCTCGCCGCTCTCCCCGGCAAGGAGTACGAGCTACTCGCGCCGCACATGCAGAGAGTCTCGTTCGAGCAGGGACAGTCCATCTATGAGCCGAATGAGCCTATCGAAGACGCTTACTTTCCACTTAATGGAGTGATCTCGATGCTCATCACCACTCAGGATGGTTCGAGTGTCGAGATCGGTCTGGTCGGGAGGGAAGGCTTCGTCGGATACCAGCCGCTGCTAGGGATGAAGAGTGCGCCGAACGGCGCTATCACTCAGATTCCCGGCTTCTCTCTCAAGATTAAGTCGAAGATGCTGAAAGAAGCCTTCGACCGTGGTGGCAGACTCCAGGCACTGCTGCAACGCCACATTCAATCTCAAATCGTCCAGATGGCGCAGGGCGCAGCCTGCAACCGTCTACATGAAGTTAATGAGCGGCTGGCGCGCTGGCTGTTGATGATGCACGACCGCGCCGACTCGGACAAACTGCCTCTGACGCACGAATTCCTCTCACAGATGCTCGGCGCAAACCGCGCCACGGTGAGTTTAACGGCGGGCATCTTCCAGCAGGCGGAACTCATCAGGTACGCGCGCGGCACGGTCACGATTCTTAACCGTGAAGGGCTGGAAAACATCGCCTGCGAGTGCTACGGCGTGGTCAAAGCGGAGTTCGACCGCAGCTTCGACATTTAACCTCTCTCCACAATTTCCTTCCCTCGGACCTCCAATCTGTTAGCCAGCTAACAGAGTTGGCTGCACAACAGACAGCCCTCTCTTTCTGTAGTAATCTCCTTATGTATTCCAGAATACATAAGGGAAATACTTTTTAATTCGTCGCCTGTGGTCCCTGAGATGTCTCTCGGCCATCAGACGCTTTTCCGAACTCAGATTGCGATACACCGTGTCAAAGAATAGAACCTCGCCAATTAAAAACCGGATTCTGGCCGCGCTGCCCCGCGAGGAGTACGAGCGCCTCGTCCCCCATTTGCAGGAGGTCTCGCTGGCGATAGGCACGATACTGTATGACTTCGACGACGCGATCTCGCACGTCTACTTTCCCAACAACGACACCATAGGCTC
>DASYML010000195.1:0-38629 GCA_036009045.1 Pyrinomonadaceae bacterium | reverse complement strand
GGTCTTGAATGATGGGACAGCATTATTCACCACCGCAGACACAGAGCGCACAGAGTTAGCACAGAGAGTTGAATGCATTTCCTCTGTGCTAACCCTGGGTCCTCTGTGTCTGCGGTGGTGAACCCATCTTTCATCTTCACTCAAGTGAAACTGACCCACTATCATCTTCTCTGATAGCTGGCAACGAGCGATACTCAAAGGCTAGAATTGACTGTGGCGATGCGGGCCGGGTGAGAGGCGTTCAAGATAGTGCGGGCAACCAAAAGGGTGATGCTGATGAAAATAGCGCGCTTGATCTTTTCAAAAATGATGCTGGTCCTGCTCCTGCATACCTGCGCGATGGCCCAGACGGCGCAGCAGCGCCCAAGGTCCGTGGCCGCGCGCAGGGATGCGACGACAATCGTCAAAGATTCCCGCCTGACAGGTGTTTACCGGCTGGACCTGGAAAGCAGCGACAAACTTTACTCGGTCGTCTCCGGTGCTTCGAGCAATCTTCCATTCGGAGAGCAGCAACGCTTCTTCATAGATTTGACCATCCGGCTCACGCCTCCCGACCAGCTTGCCATCGAACAACGCGGGCGCACCATCAGCATCGCTTCGTCGCGTGCCCCGCGCATCACCTTCGACGCCAGCGGCATCACGCGCAGCGAGCGTGCGAGCGACGGCCATGTGGTACGCACGCGCGCCCTGCTAAACGACGGGCAGTTGACCGTCAGCACCAGCGGCAACAGCGAGGACAGTTTTACAGTCACTTTCGAGACGCTTGAGGATGGTCGTCGCCTGCGCGTGACGCGCCGCATCTATGCCGCCGAACTCAACAGCCCTGTCATCATTCACAGCGTCTATAACAAGATTTCCGAAGTGGCCCAATGGAGCATCTACGGCGAGCCGACGCCGAATGCGCCCGCAGACCTTTCCGGCTTCTCTTCACCGAAGGCTGAGACGCCGACGGCGAGGGCCGAGCGCGATGAGGCATCGCTGCTGCGCGCTTCGCTGGAGGACTGGATCGCCGCCACCAACGCGCGCGACATCGGCAGACAGATGACGTTTTACCCGCAGACGATTCAGGCTTTCTATCGCACGCGCAATGTCCCTAAGGAGGCGGTGCGCGCCGAAAAGGCACGCGTCTTCAAAGAGGCACGCAGGATTGACGTGCGCGCGGACGAACCCGAAATCATCTTCACGGATGAAGGGCGCGCGGCCCTCATGCGCTTTCGCAAGCGTTACGTGATAGAGGGTGGACCCGGAGAGCGGCGCGGCGAAGTGATACAGGAATTGCGCTGGCGAAAGACGGCTTCGGGTTGGAAGATTACCAGCGAGCGCGATGTGCGCGTGCTCCGCTAGCTATCATCAATTAGTGAGCAGCAATAATTGGACCTGCAAAAGAGGAGGACGCTATGAACAGGTATCACGCGAAGGATGTCATCCTGCGGGCAAATTTGAGTTTGCTGTTGCTGTTGTGCGCGGCCTCATCAGTCATCGCACAAAGACTAACGCTGGTGAGCATCAACGACAACACGTTTAAGACCGGCAACGGCGCGACATCCGCTTTTGCCGCGTCCAGCGCGGACGGCCGGTTCATCGTCTTTGCCAGCACGGCGAGCGATTTAGTGGCGAATGATACTAACGGCCTGGAAGATGTCTTCGTGCGCGACACGCAGGTGAACAAGACGACTCTGGTGAGCATCAATAGCGCGGGCACGAATGGCGGCAACGGTAACTCCGACCTGCCTGCGATTAGCGCCGACGGGCGCTTCGTTGCCTTTGCCAGCCAGGCGACAGACCTCGTGGCGACCGCCACGGGCGGAATTCAAAACGTCTTCGTACGCGATTTGCAAACGGGAGTCACTACTCTAGTCAGCATCAATTCTTCGGGCACGGGCGGCGGCAATCTGGTCTCGGACTTTCACGCCATCTCTGCCAACGGTCAGGTCGTCATCTACAGGAGCGCGGCCAGCAATCTCGTCGCCAACGATACGAACGGCGCGACGGATATTTTCGCTCGCCATCTACTGACCAACACGACGTTCCTCTTGAGCATTAACCAGGCAGGGACCGCGAGCGGCAATGGGCCGTCGTCAGGCATGACCATCAGCGCCGACGCAAGATTCGTCGCCTTCGGCAGCCGCGCCAGCGATCTCGTAGCCACTGACACCAACGGGGTCAACGATGTCTTCGTCAGAGATTTACAAACGGGGACGACGCGGCTCGTGAGCATCAACAGCGCGGGCACGAACTCAGGTAACAAGGCTTCGGACGTGCCCATCATCAGCGCGGATGGGCACGTCGTGGCCTTTGACAGTTCGGCCAACAATCTCGTCTTGAACGACAACAACGGGTTCGACGATGTCTACGTGCGTAATCTCATAGAGAACAAGACCACCCTCGTCAGCGTCAACAACGCCGGGACCTCAAGCATCAACGGTGATTCCTACATCTCCACGCTGAGAACTATCAGCGCGGACGGCAACATCATCGCGTTTAGAAGCAGGGCCAGTAATCTGGTCAGCAAGGACACGAACGGTGAAGCTGATGTTTTCGCGCGTGACCTGTCAACGGGAAAGACGACGCTCGTCAGCGCCAGTTCGATTGTCGGGAGAGACAGCGGCCACGGCAGTTCCGATGGCGCAGGTGATTTTTCACTTGCCGTCAGCCCGAACGGACGCTTCGTCGCCTTCGATAGCAGCGCCGATGATCTGGTCTCGAACGATTTCGTTTTATACGACAACAATCAGATGCAAGATACCTTCACGAGGGATTTGCAGACAGGCAGGACCCGGCTCATCAACTCAGGCAATAACGGGAGCGGTAACGGCGCTTCTTTCCTCACCTCGGTCATTGATGACGGCACGACGATCTTTATCACTCTCGCCAGCGACCTGGGGTACAGCGACACCAACGCCAGTGAGGATATTTTTTCCTCACTGGCGATTCATACCATCAACAATTTTCAATTCTTCGCCCCGGTCTATACCGTCAACGAAAACAGCGCGACGGCCACAATCACCGTCCTGCGAGACAGTAGCGGCGGTTCCGCGTCCGTGGACTACATCGCCAGCGACGGCACAGCCCTGCAAAGGTCCGATTACACCATCGCTTCCGGCACGCTCAACTTCGCCCCCGGAGAGTACAGCAAGACATTCAATGTGCTCATCACGAATAACGCTTACGTTGACGGCACTAGAACGCTCAACCTCAAGCTCAGCAATCCCACAGGGCAAGAGGCCAAGTTGGCTGCGCCCGCTTCCGCGCTGCTCATCATCACAGACAACGATACCGCGCAGCCCACGACCAACCCGATTGACGAGACGACATTCTTCGTCCGCCAGCAGTACGCGGATTTTCTCAACCGCGCGCCCGATGCCGGTGGACTCGCTTTCTGGTCCAACGAGATCAACAAGTGCGGCTCTGATGCACAATGCATCCATGATAGAAGAGTGGGAGTCGCGGACGCCTTCTTCTTCGAGGATGAATTTCAGAAGACGGGCGCTTACATTTATCGCGTTTACAAGGCGGCCTTCGGCGCTCGTCCCACTTACGCGCAGTTCAGTTCGGACCGTGGGCGCGTCGTCGTCGGACCGGGACTGGACCAGAGCAAGACGGCTTTCGCCCTCACGCTGGTCCAGAGAAATACATTCATCGCGCTCTATCCAAGGAGTATGACGGCGGACCAATTCGTGGATGCGCTGCTCAATTCAATCAAACAGCATTCGGGCGTGGACCTCTCTTCACAAAGGGGCGCGCTCATGAGTCTCTATGATGGGACGGACAACGGGCGCGCGGCCATCCTCAAACAGATAGTAGAGACACAGAGTTTCATAGACGCGGAGTATAATCAAGCATTCGTGTTGATGGAATACTTCGGTTACCTGCGCAGAGAAGCGGACCAGGGCGGTTACGATTTCTGGCTGGCCCAAGTTAACAAGTTTCCTCTCAGGAACGTCGGGATTCAACATGCGATGGCGTGTTCTTTTATCACCAGTGCTGAATATCAGACGAGGTTCAGTCCCGTCGTCACGCACAGCAACAGGGAATGCCCGCAGTAGAGAGGGTTCTATAGCGATTTGCAGTTGAGTGCGACAACGTGTCAGTCCCGCCTGCTTCAGCTGGGCGGGTCTCTGCTGGGCCAGGAATACCCGCCCAGCTGAAGCAGGCGGGACTGACAAGGACGCTTGCCGCAATGCTCGCATCCAATTGAGAACCGCTATAGAGCGGTGCCTGAAAAGTCAGAGCAAAGCCTTCAACCCTATCCACGCCAGTGGATACATATGAGAGCCGGGGGTAATGCCCCGGTCCTCTCACCAATACACATTCCGACCCTGAAAGGGTCGCATCTCAACATTGAGTGCGCGACCCTTTCAGGGCAAGGCACACAGAAGGGGCGCAGAGAGAGTTGAATTCTCTGCGCCCCTTTTGTGTGCTCTGCGTCTCTGCTTAAAAGACGTACCTGAGACCGACGATGACGCGGCGATTGCCGCCGTTGGTTCCCCACTGGTTGAGGAAATTTGAATTGGGGACTCCGGCGCTAGAGAAGGCGCGACCGTCCGGGATGCCGAAGTTGCGCGTGTTGGTGGCATTGAAGAAATCCGCGCGCAGTTGCAGCGTTTGAGTTTCAGTGGTCCTGATATTCTTGAGGAGGCCAAAGTCAACGTTGCCGATTCCGTCAGCACGCAGGATGTTGCGTCCGGCGTTGCCGCCGCGCGGCCCCGTCTTGGACAGCAAAGGTGAGAAGAGCGTCGCTCCGCCCGCTCTAACAATCTGTTCGACGGACATGTTGCCGAGCGGGAGATTAGTATTCAGGTTGGGCCTGATGGCCTGACCCACAAGGCCGTCAATGCCGCTCAGCGCGCCGGTCGGGTCCGAGCCGTTGAGGACCGTGAAGGGTGCGCCGCTCTGGAAGGTGAAGAAAGAGTTGACCTGCCAGCCGCCGAGCAGGTGGCCCGTGAAGCCCTGCTGCGTGCGATAGAAGGGCAGTTCATAAACGAAGTTTCCGGTGAAACGGTGCGGGCGATCATAACCCGAACGCGCGCGGTCCGTGCTGCGGTCGAAGGAATCCTGCGAGACGGCCACTTCGCCCGTCGAAGGATTGAAAATCTCCGAGGCGGTGTCTATGAACGAACTCCATGTATAGTGGACCGCCGCGCTAAAGCCGCGACTAAGGCGCTTGTCCAGGCTGACCTGCATCGAGTGATAAATGGATGAACCGGCGTTGGCGCGCAGGCGCACGATGGCGCGCGTCGGATCAACGCGGGCCGTCGAATAGGGCAGGCGCGGATTGCCGTCAATCGTCTGGAACAGACCGTTCCCCTTCGTCCCGACATAACCCACGCGCATCACTACATCGCGCGCCAGTTCGCGTTGCACTTCAAGACTATACTGGTCCGATGAAGGCGAGCGAAAATCGTCGCCGACGATAGTCCGTGTCAACGTCGCCGGATTGAGGCCGGTGGCTCCCTTGATGGTCGGCAGGATGGTGAAGGCGTTGCTGACCGGCGCTGCCAGCGTGACGGAAGCCACGAAGGGAAACGAACTGGCGATGTTCGAGGCGATGTTGGTAAACGAATAATCGTTAGTGCGCGCGTAGCCTCCGCGCAGGACCAATTTATCGCCGCCCGTGAGACGGCCTATGATGCCTTGCCTGCTCGTGTGCGGATTCCAGTTGAAGCCCAGCCGGGGCTGAAAGTTATTCTTATCGCGCTTTGGGACGGGCGTGAAAGCGAAGCCCGGATTACCGCCCGCCGCCGCGAGAATCCGTTTGTCTATGGCGACGAGGTCCGTGATGGGCTGGCCCGGCGATTCATAGCGCAGGCCGAAGGTCAGAGTGAAGTTGGGCCTCACTCTCCATTCGTCCTGACCGTAAGCGAAGAAGTCCGTCCAGTTGTAATAATAGACATCCTGCCCGCCGGTGAGAGGCTTGTTGATGGTGGCGACATCGGCTACGTCGTTGACGAAATTATCCAGGCTGGAATAGAGCAGGCGTCCGCGAATGGTCGGGAAGAAGAACTGCTTGAGCCTGTTCTGGCGACCGTCCGCGCCGAACTTGAGTGAGTGGCTGCCCGTCGTATACGAGAGGTTGTCCTGCAACTGATAGTTTTCGCGGTAACTGAATTGCGGCTGGTTGACGGCGAGGCCGATGGCCGTGCGGCTCGCGTCCGCGTTGAAGCCCGTCAGGCCAAGCTGCGTAATTTCGATGGAGGGAATCTCCTCCGAGCTTGGGTCCTGCGCTCCGGTCGTGCCGACGCCGCGCAGATATGCGGCGCGAAATTCGTTGACCATGCGCGCGGAGAGAACGCTGTTGAGAGAGACGCTCGCGGACTGGTTGCGCGCCACGGTTTGCGTCGAGAGACCGGGCGGAGTCGCCTGCCCTGACCCTGTGATGTCTTGATCGTCGTAGAGATAACGACCGCTCAGCGAATGGTTGTTGCTGATTTTATGGTCCACTCGGAAAGAGGTTTGCCAGTCGTTGAAGGCGAAGGAGGTCGAGCCTGTCAGTTGGCCCAGGGGGACCGCGAAGGTGTTCGCGCCGATTTTGAAATTAGCGGAAGTCCCTATCGGAGCCTGTGCCACGGGGAGAAACTTGAGTAGCGCGGCGACCTGCGGACGGCTGCCCGCCTGTGCTTGTAGAATCTGCCTACCCTCTGCGGTCGGGACGCCCTTGACGGTCGTGCCGGAGCCGAGTTGACGATCCCACCAGCGTTGTAATGAGAAGAAGAAGAACGTCCGGTCGTGGCCGTGATAGAGCGATGGTCCACCTTCACCGAAACGCGGAAAGTCGAGCGGGCCGCCGATGGTCCCGCCGAGTTGATTCTCGATGCGGAAGGGAGATTTGCCAGGCACGCCCAGAGCCTTGTCCTTGGCTTCGTCAAGATTGCTGCGCGCGTTTAATTTGTTGTCGTTGTGAAACCAGAAGCCGCTGCCATGAAATTCGTTGGTCCCGCTCTTGGTAATCGCGTTAAAGACAGAACTGGAATTGCGTCCATACTCGGCTGTGAACTGGTTGGTCACGAGCCGCACTTCCTGAATCAAGTCAGGGTTATTGAGAGGCTGGACAGCGCCCGCAACACCCGCGTCGTTGTTGTCCTGACCATCAATCATGAAGTTGTTCGAGCGCACGCGCCCGCCGTTGGCGGAGTAGCTAATGCTGGTCCTGCCATCGCTGGAGAAGGCCGTCTGGCCGCTTCCCAACTGGCTCACGCCCGCCGCCGAGAGCGCTATGTTATAGACGTTGCGATTGGTGGCGATGGGCAGTTCGGAAATACGCTTCGTGTCAAAGCGCACGCCGACTTCTGCGGTCGTCGTGTTGAGCAGCGAAGCGTTCTCCGTCACGGTGACGGTCTCCTTGACACCCGCTGGCGTCATCGCCACGTCCACGACCGCCTTCTGATTCAAGGCGAGCGTGATGCCTGACTGCACATACCTGGCGAAGCCTGCGGATTCGACCGTCAACTCGTAAGGCCCGACCGCGAGGTTCTCAAAACTATAGCGGCCATTGCTGTCCGTCTGAGCAGTGCGCGTGGCATTCGTCTCGACGTTGCGCGCCGTCACCGTCGCGTTAGGCAAAAGACCTTCCTTCTGATCGCTAATCGTGCCGGAGATAGAGCCTGTCGTTGACTGGCCCATAACCTGTAACGAGATGCTCAGCAGCAATAAGGCGAGCAAGAGGTGGAGGAGTTGTTTCGTTACTTTTATCATCTTCAATCTCCTTTTTAGAATGGTTGAGACAGGGCAAGGAAAGTGCTTTTGGGTTCGTGCTTGTGCGAGGCACGCGTATCATACCCGGCGAGGTGCTAACAATCAACCTTTATTTAGGCAAATGTTATTCCGTGCGAAGGATACGCGTTCTGGACCAATTAATTGTCAGGCAATTATCGTGGCCCGCATCGCTTCCGAGCCATCTTCAGGATAATTTTTACAAATTGGACCAGAACCCGAAATATGAGATATTGGATTTATCGCCAACTTCGGAGACCAACGAGCGTTCACGCGCAGGACCGTTTGAGTTGAAAAAGGGGGCGCATCGCTGCTACATTCCTCTGGCCTGATGAACGCAAATGCCCACCCACAGGACCAGTCATCTTCCATCCTGGACCACGAACTGAAGCCCTTCTTTCCCGCGTTAGCTCAGTTCAACTCGACCAAGGCTCTACAGGCTTCGACGCTCTACGCGAAGTTGAAGCCCGAAATCGAACGCGTCCTGGCAAGCGTGGCCCTTGAAGACTTATCAAACACAAACGCGGCACGACTCTCACAAGATGTGTCTGGCCCCTTGCGCGCGACCGCCTGGAACATCGAAAGAGGCATCCGCCTAGACGGTATTATCAGCGTGCTCACAGAGCATCCAGATATGCGCGCGAGCGACATTTTGCTGTTGACGGAATTGGACCACGGGATGGCGCGCACGAACAATCGCAACGTCGCGCGCGAGATCGCGTCGGCGCTCGAACTCAACTATGCTTTCGCGCCCTGCTATCTGGCGCTGAACAAGGGCAGCGGCGTGGAGGCGCACGTCGGCGGCGAGAATACGCTGGCCCTGCACGGCAATGCTCTTTTCTCGCGCCATCCCATGACACGCGCGCACTCTTTCGCCCTGCCCAACGGCAAAGACAAGATGAGGGGCAACGAGAAGCGGCTCGGATGCCAGCGCGCCGTCGTGGCTGACATAGAGCATCCGAGGGGGAAGTTTCGCGCGGTCAGTCTGCATCTCGACGCGCACTCCACGCAGAGACATCGTCACTTGCAGATGAGACTATTACTGGACCACCTTGACGGATTGCGGCCCGCGCTGCCCGTGCTCATCGGCGGAGACTGGAATACCTCCACATATAATTCAAAGCGCGCTTACTATTCCATCGCGGGCTTTGCGCGGCGCGTGATGATGGGCGTGGGCAATGTCCTCGATAATCATTACCCGTATCCTGACAGGTGGTTCGAGCGCGGACTGTTCAGGGAACTGGAAAAGCGCGGCTATGCTTACCGCGAGTTGAACGAGCGGGGAGGCTGCACGCTGCACTATGACGTGGCGGACCTGGCGGCTAATACGAACATGGGCGATTGGGTCCCGCAGTGGTGTTTCTGGTTCATCAATCGCGCGCTGGAAAAGCATCAGGGCCGCTGCTCTCTCAAGCTCGACTGGTTCACCGGAAAAGGCATTACTCCAGACACGCACGCGCCGCCGAGGGTCATAGGCAATCTCAAGGACGACGCGGGCCAACTGTCAGACCACGACGCCATCGCGCTGGACTTTCATTTAAAGCAAGTGAGTCATTGAATCAATTCGATGAAGAGAGCTTTGCCGTTGATTATCAAGGGAGGTCGGCTGAGGAGCATTGATGCGCTGCGCGGTGCGGCGGCGCTTGGAGTAGTGCTGTATCACATGGTTGGCCCAAAGCCGCAGGTCGCGGCGGGCAGTTCCTGGCGCTGGCTCTCGCTTTCTTTTATGCACGCTCTCTCTTTCGGATATGTCGGCGTCTTTCTCTTCTTCGTCATTTCGGGATTCTGCATTCACTTGCAGTGGGCGAAGGCTTCCGCGACGGGCGGTCATACTGAGATTGATTTCGCGGCCTTCTGGAAACGCAGGCTGCGCAGGCTCTACCCGCCATATCTCATCGCGCTGGTCCTTTATTTGACCATCGCCGCGTTTACCAGCGAAGTCCGGTTCGATTTCTTTTACTTCTGGGACGCAGGGCTACACCTCTTGATGCTGCACAATCTGGACCCGCGCACAGCTTACAGCATCAACGGTGTCTTCTGGACTCTGGCGATTGAAGAGCAACTATATCTCGCCTACTTTCTGCTCCTCTTCATGCGCAGGCGCTGGGGCTGGGGACGCGCGCTCGTCTGTTGCGCGATGGCGAGAGTCTTATGGCTCGCGCTCGGAGAGAGTTTGAAACGCGGATTCGGGATAGAGATTCCCATCACCGAAGCGGCGGCGGCGCACTGGTTCACATGGGCGTTGGGCGCGCTCGGCGTAGAGGCCGCGATGGGCCTGAGGCGTCTGCCGGATTGGTGTCGCAACCTCTGGGTGGGAGGCGCGGCGCTCGCTTATGCCGTCGTCCTGTCATATATTTCACCGCGTTACGACGACAACTTTTTTCTTCATCACACGCTCTGGCTGACGCTGCATCCGGCGTGGGGACTCGGCTTCTTCATCCTCGTCAACCGCGCGGTCTTCGCGGAGAACGACTGGCGCACACGGCGACATCTGCCCTGGGCGGTCGCCAAGCTGGCAGCAATAGGTCTCTTCTCATATTCGCTCTACCTGATGCACGAACTGATCCTCATGGAGACATGGCGGGTCAGCGATTTTCCCATACTCAATTCTCTTCCCCTCCCGCCGTTATTATTCTCGCTCGTCATCATGACACCCTTGACGGTGGCTGGCGCGTGGCTCTTCTTCTTACTGTGCGAGCGGCCTTTCCTCTCGCCACCCAAAGCCGCACCGGGACTGCCCGCAGAGCCGCACGCGAGCGACGCTGTCTCCGCATAGGTAACTGGATGTGGCGGAATACATCCGTGTTACACTGCGGGGCATCTAAATGTGGCAGGCTCATTCGCGGGAAATTTGTGACGGCGAAGAGAGCCTTTAACAGTCAACAAAGGATAACCTTCAATGAACGAATTTCAGTCTCAGAATCAACGTTATTCGCAGCCGCAAGACTGGTCCAACATGAACAGCTTTGCGGCACAGCCCGCCGCACAGGTGAGCGTCGCGGAGCGCATGACCTTTATACGCAAAGTGTACGCGCTGTTTTTCGTCGGGACGCTCTTTGCGATTGCGGGCGTCGGCATCGCTTTTGTTTTCGACCCGCTCATGTATGCCGTGGCTTATCACCCGTTTATTGCGCTGATATTGATGCTGGGCGCGGTGATGGGCGCGCAGGCTGTGCGGCATGTGCCGGGCGTCAACCTGCTCGCGCTCTTCGGCTTTACCACGCTGACGGGCATCGTTATCTCCCCGCTGGTCGCCGTCGTGAGCCAGAATAATCCTAACTCGCTGGTGCAGGCTGGCGTCTTGACGGTAGGCATTTTCGGCGGGCTGACGGCCTATGCCTTCATCTCGAAAAAGGATTTCAGTTTCCTGCGCGGGATGGTCGTGACGGGTTTGATTGTGGTCATCCTGGCGGGCGTCCTGAACATTTTCCTGGCCTCAAGCGCGTTCTCGTTCGCCATCTCGACGGCGGCGCTGATTCTCTTCTCAGGCTTCGTGCTCTACGACACGTCGAATATCATGCGCCGCTATCCGACGAATGAATACGTGGCGGGCGCGCTGGCGCTCTACCTGGATTTCTGGAACATCTTCCTCGCGCTGCTCCGCATCCTGAACGCTGGAAGACGTTAGGCGAGCAAGACGAGTTTTCAGATGAACTGAAAGCGGCCCGGTACATCCCAGAGTGCCGGGCCGCTTTTTTGTGCGCTCAAATGAGGTAGACTCTGATAGCCCGCATCGAGTGTGTGATAGAAGCAATTTACCACCGCAGACACAGAGGACTCAGAGGACGCACAGAGAACAGCATTCAACTCTCTGTGCTGACTCTGTGCGCTCTGTGTCTGCGGTGGTCAACGCCTCTTTCATTCTCACTCAACTTAAACTGACCTCTTACTTGGAAGAGCGAAAGCTTTGTCCACACTTGCGCCCTTCGCCTTCCCTTCTACTTTTTCCTCATGCTCATCAGTCGCTCGATTTCTGCGGGCGATGAGGGGATGTTGGCGGATAATTTGCGGATGGTGTTCTGGGGCGTGACGAGGTAATCGTCTTCGATGCGGACGCCGAGTTTCTCGGATTGAATGTAGACGCCCGGTTCGATGGTGAAGACTTCGCCGGGTTGCATGGGCTTGCGATAATCTCCGACATCGTGGACATCCATGCCCAGATAATGGCCCAGGCCGTGGATGAAGAAGTGGTCCATCGTGTACTCCTGCCCGTCCATATCTTTCGCGCGCAAAGGACTCTTCTTGAGAAATTCTACGGCGAACTGGTGCAGGTCGTAATTTCTCATGCCGGGTTTCCAGAAGGCTGCGGCGGCGGCTTGAGTATCGAGGACAAGCTGGTAAATCTCTCTCTGGCGCGGCGTGAACTTGCCGCTCGCGGGAAAGGTGCGCGTGATGTCCGCCGTGTACAGGGAATACTCCGCGCCGATGTCGCAGACGACGAGATCGCCAGCGTCTATTCTTTTGTGATTCTCCTCGTAATGAAGAATCGTCGAGTAGAGGCCGCTGCCGACGATTGAAGGAAAGCCCGGTCGCTCCGCGCCGTTGCGCGTGAAGGCTGATTCGAGAATCGCTTGGACCTCATACTCGTACATCCCCGGACGCAGGTTGTGCGCGATGTCCTCTTCGGCCTGGCCCGTGATGTCAATTGCTTTTTGGAGCAGGGCAACTTCCGTCGCGGACTTAACCTTTCGCATCTCCGAGACGAGCGGCACGATTGAGGCGACTTCCAGACCCGGTATTTCCTTCTTCACTTTTTCGACGAATTGATACTCGCGCACCTCGCCGCTATTAAGAGTGCGCGGCGCGAGCGTGTACAACTTCATCGCGCTCTGTCCCTGCGCGTTCCTGAACGCGGGGAGCGCTGCCGCCTCTTTCAAACGCAGCATCAGGTTATCTTCCGCGCCGCCCGTCGCCAACGCGTGCGCGGACGCCTCCGTGCCCTGCACCCAGGTCGGCAGGACGCGCTCGACGCCGAAGGTCCGCGCGGCTTCGGGGCCGGGAGCGAGTTGCGCGCCGGTCCAGCGCTCCGCCTGCAAATTACGCGGCGGGATGAAGACGAACTCGCGCGCGCCAGCCTGCGAAGCCAAACCCTGCGGGACCAGCATCAAGGCGGCCTCCGGCGTCCGCACGCCCGTCAGATAGGCCATCCAATTATTCTGCCGGTAACGCGCCTCAACGCCCGCGTCCTCCTCGACATTGCCGAGGACGACGACCACTCCATCTTTAATCTGATCCATTAATCTCTGTCGCCGCGCGTGATATTCGCCGACGGGTTGATTGAGCAGGCGCACGCCCGGCTCATCCCAGAAATCACCCTCCGTCGCGGCGGACGCCCTCAAAGGCAGCAGATTGATATTGAGGAATAGTGCGAAGAGAACGAGGCACAAACAAAAACGTCTCATGTGGCTTACCTCTATTTGGCTTCCCGTGATGACTAATACTAACTTGCGGTAGTAAGGAGATGTCAGTACCGCCTGCGGTCGCGGGCGGGTATTGCTGAGCGAGTGACCCGCCCGCGACCGCAGGCGGTACTGACTGCATAATGACGAAGCATGACTACGCGACCCGCATCATCATTGTTTCATCCTTCGGCCTTCATCCTTCGGCCTTGCTTTTGAGGGTCAGGGGCCGCCACAAATCCTGTAAGCGTCTGCCGCTCGCCGCTTGAAGAATGCTCATCGTGCCTATGTAGCCGTAGCCGAAGAAGAAGAGAAACAGGAAGGGCAGCGTGCCCCACATATGCATCCGCACGGCGTAGAGCATGGCGAGCAGGAAATAGAGCGCGA
The DNA here is from genome assembly GCA_036009045.1 of Pyrinomonadaceae bacterium. Classification (GTDB taxonomy): domain Bacteria; phylum Acidobacteriota; class Blastocatellia; order Pyrinomonadales; family Pyrinomonadaceae; genus DASYML01. Next base: position 25,133 of record DASYML010000195.1, on the reverse strand, counting down.
AGCCCAACTCCAAAAGCGGCAGCCAGCCGCGCTTGCGTTTGTACTTCTTGCCCTTCCAGGTCTCGTCGCTCGCCTGCTCGACGCGATACTTGGGCGTGCGGACGAACTCAGACTTCATCCCGCAGAGGGCTTCGATGACGGCCCGCGCGTTCGAGAAAGCCAGACCGATGCCGATTGCCATGACGAGCGGGAGATGCAGCAAGCGCGGGATGCGTTTCTCGTCCAGGTACCAGACGCCCGTGCCGTAAAAAAGGACCACTGAAATTGTCGAGAAGAAGAGGAGCGGCACGTCGAAGAGCATCAGGTGATAAAAGCCCTGCTGGTAACGCACGAGCAGGAGCGGGAATTGCAGAAAGCTGACCAGAATCATCAGAGGGTAACTGATGTTACCCGTCATGCGAAAGAACATCTCAAGCTTGACGCGCAAAGGGAGCGGCGCGCTCCAGATGCGACGATACAGTTTGATGCCGACCTGCATTACTCCCTTGGCCCAACGCCGCTGCTGAGCCTTGAAGGCGTTAATCTCGACGGGAATCTCCGACGGCGCATCCTCGTCCAGCAAGTACACGAAACGCCAGCCCATCAGTTGCGCGCGGAAAGAGAGGTCCGTGTCTTCTGTCAGCGTGTCGTGCTGCCAGCCACCGCTCATCTCAATCGCACGCCGACGCCAGATGCCCGCCGTCCCGTTAAAGTTGAAGAAGCCGCCCGTGCGATTGCGCACCGTCTGCTCAACGACGAAGTGGCCGTCGAGCATGATGGTCTGAAGGCGCGTCAGCAAATTGTAAGAGCCGTTGATATGCGACCAACGCATTTGCGCGCAGCCAACGAGCGGGTCCGTGAAAAAGTGGACCAATTTAAGCAGGCAGTCCGGCTTCGGCACGAAGTCCGCGTCGAAGATGGCGAGCAGTTCGCCCTTCGCCGTCTGGAGTCCGTTCTCCAGCGCGCCCGCCTTAAAGCCCGTGCGGTCCGTGCGGTGTACGTAATGAATATCAAAGCCCTGCCGCGCATAACTCTCGACCGTCGCCTGGGCCAACTTCACGGTCTCGTCCGTCGAATCGTCAAGGACCTGTATCTCAAGCCGCTCGCGCGGGTAATCAATCTCGGTCACGGCCTTGAGCAAACGCTCGACGACGTACATCTCGTTAAAGAGCGGGAGTTGAATGGTGATGCGCGGCAATTCCGTTTCGCTGAAAAGTGCCTTCGGCGTCGGCTTGAGCCTGTGATAACGCCAGAAATCAATCACCTGCTTGACGCGGTATGCGCCGTAGACAGCGAGGATGCCGAGCACTACGAAGTAGAGCGTGAGAACCGCGTAGTCGAAAGCATCGAGCCGGTACAGGGGGCTGATGTTGCCCCACGTTTTGTTGATGCCGTCGTGAAAATATTGCTGGAAAAGTTGGTTGGGCGTGGGACCGAAAGGAGGCACTGTGTCTTGAAAAAACATCATGATGTGGTCAAATAAGTTTCAGAAGCGACGGCGCTCCTCGCGTCAATGAACCGGCGACAATCGAAGCGGTCTCAACAGTCTCCCTCTCTTCGTCCATCGTCACATGAAACGAGCAGCGCATCTGCTCTCAAAAAGCGTCCGGCGCTGCTCGGTTTCATTGGACGTTTATTTTACCGCAATGGATGTCTGAATTAAAGGTTAGGCGAGGGAGCCGGGAGACCTAGTCGCCTGAGCCATAGCTGCCGCCCGGACCTTCAGCGTTGTAGCCCGCGCCCGGTTGCGTTCCGATAACCGGCGGTGGAGGCGGGAAAGATGTTGGCGGTGGCGGTGGGCCTTCCGAGCCGCCTTTGCGTTTCTCAAAAATGGGGACGGCGAGCAGGCCGCTCAACGTCGCAAAGATGACGATGAACACGGAACGCAAGAGCGCGCCCGGCAGTGCGAGTAGATATTGTTCGATGAAGGGCTTGCCATGTAAGGCTTCGACGCGCGACCGCGCAAGCTCCACCTGATCCGGGTTGTACTTCTGCGCTATGCGTATCATCAATCCCACGAGCGGGTCACCGGCCAGTATGTTGACGGGGACGCCTACGAGCAGGTAGAGCAGGCCGCCGATGATGCCCGCCAGCGCGCCGAGTTGCACGCCCTCCGCCATCAGTACGGGAACCGTAGATTTTTTAATGTACAGGTAAGTGGCGAGCGCGCCGCCGAGCAGTACCCAGAGACAACAGGCTGCATTAATGAAGGGGATGGCTGCCAGCAGCCCTATCAGGATGCCCCCGGCGATGGCTGACCTTAGCTTGTCATGCATCTTTCACACGAAGCCTTCGGCAAAAGTATCTGGTCCAATTTACCCGGCGCACGCACTCTTCAACTTCGACTCGCTGGCGAACCGTAATCGCCCGGCGCTTGACGCGACGGCGCGAGAGGCACGCTTTCCTGGTCCACACTCTCCAAGGCTTCCGCGCGCGTTGTGAAGAAGCGCGGCCATCCCTTCCGGCCCAGGTCTATCAGGGCGGGCGCGACGAAGAACGCGCACACCGCTCCTAAAAACGCGCCCGTCAGGAGTCTCGAAAGATGCGTATTCTCCCAGATGCCGAAAAATCCGAGCGCAAAATCAATCGTTATCGGTACGGCAGCGATGAACAACCAGACGCGCGAGGGCATCCACGCACTATGCCATGAGCGCACCAGCGGATACAGCGCAAAGCCCAGCACAAAGCCCGCGTAAATCCCCGTGCAACGCGCGCAGACCGCGAACGGATGTCCCTCCAACTGAAAAGAGCGCGCGGGAATTTGATGACACACGAAGCCGAAGCCCCTGTATAACGTCGAAGCGAAAGCAGAATAACCGTGCGCGTTGGCCCAAGGCGCGGCGACGACGAGGCTCAACAACAACAGCGCGCACAGCATCCCTACAGACCACGCGGCCAACGCGCGCCGCCGCGCCGCTATCGCCGCCGGTCCACATTGAGCAACATAAAACATAAGTTCGATTTTAGATTGCGGAATTCGGATTGCGGATTCTTCAATTGCGGAATTCGGATTGCAGATTGCGGATTGAAAGACAAAACATCAATACGCTTCAATCGTCCGCTAATCCGCAATCTAAAATCTGATGACTGAATCGGGGCCGCCCTCTACGTGGATAGTGTCAACGAAGCGTATGTGCCTGGATTCGGTCGTCATGACGAGCGAGTGGGTGCGCTTGCCCGTCCCGAAAAATCTGACGCCCTTGAGCAGCGCGCCGTCCGTCACGCCGGTCGCGGCGAAGATGACCTTCTTGCCGGGGACCAGATCATCCGTGTCGTAAATTTTGTTATGGTCCGTGATGCCCATTTCGCGCAGCCGCGCGATGACCTCCTCCTGCGCTGGCACTTTGTTTTTATCCACGCCCAGTCTTTCCGCATCGAAGACTAGCCTGGCTAAAATCTCTCCGTTCAAACACTTCATGGCCGCCGCCGTAATGACGCCTTCGGGAGCGCCGCCGATGCCCATCAGCGCGTGTATGTTCGTGCCCGCGACGGCTGCGGAAATGCCCGCCGAGAGATCGCCGTCCGAGATGAGGCGTATGCGCGCGCCGGACTCTCGCACGTCGTTGATGAGTTTTTTATGGCGCGAGCGGTCGAGCGTAATCACCGTCAGGTCGTTGACATCACGACCGAGACGGCGCGCGATGTTCTTCAAGTTATCCTTCACGGGCGCGTCTATGTCTATCGCGCCGCGACACGATGGGCCGACCACGATCTTGTCCATGTAGATGTCTGGCGCGTTGAGCAGCCCGCCGCGCTCAGCCGCAGCGAGGACGGCGATGGCGTTGTTGGCTCCGAGCGCGCAGAGGTTCGTTCCTTCGAGCGGGTCAACGGCGATGTCAACTTCCGGGAAAGGATTGCGCTCGTCCTCCGGCGCTTTAAAGCCGCCGCCGACCTCTTCGCCTATGTAGAGCATGGGCGCTTCATCGCGTTCGCCCTCGCCGATGACGATCCGGCCACGCATCGGGACCGTGTCCATCACTTCGCGCATCGCTTCGACCGCCACATGGTCCGAATACTTGCGGTCGCCCTGGCCCATCGTGCGCGCGGAGGCGATGGCCGCCGCCTCGCAGACGCGCAGGAAATCCAGCGACAACTCGCGCTCCGTTTTCAACTCGTTGCCCATCTCGTTTGCTTCTCCCGATTTTAAGATGTGAACTGCCGGATGTAGCCCAATCGAACCGCTCGCAGGTCAAAGAAATGCGCTCGTATAGTAACAGAGCGGGCGCAGAAATTATAGAGTCGGCGTCTGAGAGCAAGGATGAAGCAGGAAGGATGAGAATGTGGCTATTCAAGATGAATAGTTTTTCTTTCATCCTTCATCCTTGCTCTTCATCTTGACTGGTCCACTATTTCAAACTGACCACGTCATGACCGTTGTGACCCGGTCGCTCTCTCACGTCTCGCGCATTATCCCCAGACTCTCGCCTGTTTGCTATCTGGACCAATTATGGCATGAAGATTGTTATGCGCTACGGAGTGGCGAAAGCCTGCGTGCCTCCCGGCAAACGCGTGGGCCAGCCGACATCGAAGTTGCCACCTCAATTTGAAACTCCGGTTCAAACGCGCAAATGTATCCTGACAGGCGAGAGATAAAGGGCCGACGACGACCAAGCGCCGATGATGATTCCGAGCGGCGCAGGGAAACACGCAATGAGGAGACGCGCCATCAAACGCGGCTTCCCTTCAGCCTTTCGATACTAGACGAACAGGCGGACACACATGACGCGCCGCCTATCATCAAGTTGATGGGCCACACGCACGACATCAACTCCAACAGCCTCTCTCTCGTTGGACCATTAATTCGCTTCGGCTATCGCTACCTGATGGGCCGCAGCCACATTCTACGCATCGCACTGTATCTGCCATTCGGGCCAATCGAGATAGAGGCGTTGCCCAACCGCTATCTTGAGCTTGAGGCGGGCGCGACCGACGCTGGCTTTATCATGACTGGCGGCGGCGCGTTGATGGATAACAATCAAACGGAGATTTGCTGCCTGATCGGGGTTTTCATCACAAAGATGAGCAAGGCTCACCGCGCGCTCTATGATGAATACCTGGACCAGCTTGGACAGGTCGAAGCGGAGCAGATGAGTTTCATCGTCGGCATCGAAGACAACTTATCGGAGGAAGCATTCCTGGTCCACAACTAACTAATAACAGATTGCAAAAACAAAAGAGAAACATGTAGAGGCGGGGCTGGTCCCCGCCCCCACATCTTTTGTTGTGCGACCCAGGTCGGAGCGATAAACAGCGCGCGGCTTAACTTGCCGCGACCGCCTCGCGCGATTCTTCTGCGGGCTTCCAGGGCGGGAGCGTGCGGCGCGCGCTCTTCTCCTTCTTGAGACCCAAGGCCCAGTCCGCCTGCATCAAAGTGTGTATGTCGCGCGTGCCTTCGTAGATAATCGCGGCCTTACAGTTGCGCAGGTAACGTTCGACCGGATAATCATTTGAATAGCCGTTGGCCCCGTGGACTTCTATCGCCATCGAGGCGGCCTTTTCGCTCCGCACGGTGGCTTGCCATTTCGCCAGGCTCGTCTCCTTCGCGTTCATCTGGCCCATGTTCTTCAGGAAGCCAGCGCGCAGCCACAGCAGATGGGCCATCTCGTAATCGGCTTCCATCAACGCTATCTTCTGTTTGATGAGTTGATGATTGGCAATCTTGGTCCCGAACGTCTCACGCTCGTTGGCGTAAGCGATGGAGGCATCACGCGAGGCGCGTATCAATCCGGTCGCGCCCGCCGCGACTGTAAAGCGGCCCTGCTCCAGCGCGAACATAGCTATCTTGAAGCCTTCGCCCTCTTCGCCCACCAGATTCTCCAACGGCACGCGCACGTCCTGCAAAGAGAAGTAACCCGTATTGCCCGCGCGGATGCCCATCTTGCCGTGAATCGTCCCGGAAGAAAAACCCTTCATCGAACGCTCGACGATGAAACAAGACATTCCAGTGTGATCGCGTTGCCGACGCTTCTCTTCATCGGTCCAGCAGAAGAAGAGGAAGTTGTCCGCGACATCCGCGAGACTAATCCACATCTTCTCGCCGTTCAAAACATACTCATCGCCCTCGCGCCGCGCCGTCGAACGCGAGCCGACCACGTCGGAGCCTGCGCCCGGTTCCGTCAATCCATAGGTCGCAATCTTCTCGCCCCTGGCCTGCGGCACCAAGTACTTCTGCTTCTGCTCATCAGTGCCCCAGGTGTAGAGCGTGAGCGAGTTGAGGCCCGTATGCACGGACATCACGACCCGCAGGAAGGTGTCCACGGCTTCGAGTTCTTCGCAGACCAGTCCGAGCGAGATGTAATCAAAACCAGCGCCGCCGTATTCGTCCGGGATACAAACGCCGAGCAGGTTAAGCTCTCCCATTTTATCTAAAATCGAACGGTCGAACTGCTGTTTCTCATCAAGCTCTTTGATGCGCGGCGCGACCTCTGCTCGCGCGAAATCGCGCACGGTCTGGCGAATCGCCTTGTGGTCTTCTGTCAATTCAAAATCAATCATGGGTAGTCTTCCTTAAGCATAGAGTTGATACACGGATGGATGCTCATGTGATGTTGAGCGGATATTTTAAGCTGGTCTGCGGCATGCGGTTTTTAATGGTGCGGGCAATATCTTACACCACCCAAGCGCCATGACAAAAGTCTCCGCCAGCGAACTCGGCGGAGACTTTTTGTGAGCCAGCATGTCTCTTGAGAAAGAGACACGCCGCGAAATTGTGGTCCAATTATTCAGCGCACGGCATAACTGTAGGGGCAGGGCTGGTCCTGCCCGCCGTTCACACAAACGCGCGGGCAGGACCAGCCCTGCCCCTACATTTCTATCGCGCACTCATGCGCGACCTGCGATGCCTGCGAGTCCGTTTCCGGGTCCCCTGTCCGACGGGCGTCCCGTCACGCTCCATAGGGGCCACGTTAATACCGCGCGAGGCATAGAAACCATGCTGTGGTCCGACGACTCTCCGGCCTCCGGCAGATGAGGCTATGGCCTGAGGCGTGGCAAGATGCATCCCGCCTGACTTAGCCAGATTTGCGATGCCCACCTGCAATTGCAGAGAGTAGTCAAGCGGTGTATATCCAGTGTCGAAGGGCGTCCCTGATTTGATATTGCGGAAGTAGAGTTTTAAGTCCGTGCTTGATGGATTCGTGGGAGGCACACCGCTTCTCGTCGGCTTGGAAAGGTCGAGCGAAACCTGCGCCGTCGAATGACAGGAGAGGCACGACGAGACGGGATTATCCACTGGACCATTTAAGCGCCCCTTGTAACCCAGATGCTCCGCGACGTGCAAATCAGGATTGATAATCGTCTGCACCAGCGTTCCCCCGTTGGTCACCTTCGTGGGATCGTTGCCGTACATCAACCCTATGGGAACGATGCGGTCCCACGGAGTCGCGCCGGGCGCATTGGCGTCGTAAGTGAATGTGCCGAAGACCCAGCCCGTCGTACTGTCCGCGCGCTTATCACGCACCGCCACGTCAATCTGTAATAGTCGCAACGGCTCTGGCTGCTTGCCCGTCGCCGTCACGCGATTAATGTCAGCGAGCCATTCGACGGAGTTGGCGAGATAAGGGACCTGGCTCGTCGTGGCTTGCGTGAAGAGCAGTTTGATTGACATCGTGCCGTCGGGGAATTGGGCCAGCGTCGGGTCCGGCGAGGTCGGGTTGGCCCACACTCTGCCGATGACGTAGCCTCCGGGCGCGTTGTAAAAACCGACCGCCCAGTTTTGCCAGGTCGAGGTTTGCAGCGGGTCAAGCTCTTTGGGTCTCGACGAACGCTCGTGCGTCATGCCGTGGATAAACTCTCTGCCATTCGGCCCGAAATGCATCCAGGGCGCGTGATACCACTTGCGAATAGTGTTCTTCTCCACCACAAAGTCCACGTCCGTATTGCCCTCAAAACCATAGGCGAGTACGGCCTTGAGATATTCCATCGGTTGAGTTTTAAAATCGAATTTTTTCCAGGGATAAGCCTCCGGCGTCGGCATCACGGTGGGATAATCCTGGCTCAATTTGAAAACCGGACCAGTCCACCCGGCGGGCGGTTTATCGTGCGCGTCCGGGAAGGTGTTGGCGATGACGTTGGGAGAAAGCTTGGCGGTCGAACGTGAATGGAGCAAGCCTGTCAGGACCGCAAGAGAGAAGAAGACGATGAGCACTATTCGTTTTAACATGGAAGCCTCCAGAGGGATTGGGATGGCGAGCGCTTAACAGAGACGGGGTAAGTATGGAATTACAGATGGGAGGAATAGTCGCTTTCGCGCGCTAAGTCAAGGAGTTTCTCGCGCCGGTCGCGGGTCAACGTCAAATTCGACATGACCTTCTCTCCAATTTAATGCCAGAGGCAATCGTCCAGAATGTTTCTTCCTAAACATACGTGTGAGTTTGAGGCAAAACGTTTCATGAGGCTGCATGTGAATAGATGAGGAATCTATTTTTCAGATTCCAACTAACCCGCTACTCTCGCGCCGCTTCGATAAGCTGGCGCGCGGCCTCTCTCGCTTCTTCCAATGTCTTAATACGCCCGTCCAGTTGCATCTCATAGACGGCCTTCGTGATTTGGCCCACGAGCGGCGAAGGAACGAGTCCCATTTCGAGCAGGTGTCGGCCCATGAGGACGGGCGCGGGGGGGCGTTCCTGGACCTCTAATTCCCTGGCCCGCGCGATGAACCATTCCTGGGCCAACGCGTCATACCACTTCTCTCGCGGAACCCACTCGGCGTTGCGTCCGAGCGAGTCGGCGCGGGCCACTCGATAAAGCAGGTCTAACTCGCACTTGCGCGCGAGGCGGCGGAATGCGCCGTCGCCTATCTCTTCTCGCGTGCGATAGAACTCGCCCGGCTTGAGATGGTTTCGCACGAGCGCGACCGTCTGCGCGCGCACATCGTAACCATCGAGCGTGTGTATGTTGAGGCGTTCGAGAAAGCTCAACGTCGGCTCGACGCCAGCCTCCTCATGTCCGCGCGAACGCCAGCGTCCCTCTATGAATTCGGTCGTCGCGGGCTTGCCGAAATCATGACACAGCGCTGCCAGCATGACCGTCACCTGCTTCGGATAAGAGAGGTCGTCAATCAATTCGCGCGCGCGGTCGAGCGTGAGCATAGTATGAACGTCAACCGGGCCTTCAGGATGCCATGCTTCCTCTTGCGGGACGCCGACGAGCGCTTTCAGTTCGGGGAATAATTGGTCCACGATGCCGAGTCGGTAGAGCCACTTGAGGCCGGTGGAGGGGAGGCTTGAGCGCAGGAGCAGTTTTTCCATCTCGCCCCAGACACGCTCGCGCGGGAGGTCCGTGAGATCAATCGCGCGGCAGAGTTCGATTGTCAAAGGCTCTATGTCGAACTCAAAGCGCGCGGCAAACTGCGCGGCGCGGAGGACGCGTAAGGAATCTTCCGCGAAGGTCTCGCGCGAGACGGCGCGGAGGGTCTTGTGCTGAATATCGTCGCGGCCTTTGAAGGGGTCTATGATTTCGCCCGTGAGCGGGTCTTCGAGGATGGCGTTGATGGTAAAGTCGCGGCGGCGCGCGGCCTCTTCGATACTCATCAAGGGGTCGCCTTCGACGATAAAGCCGCGATGGCCGCGACCGCTCTTGCGCTCGCGCCTGGGGAGTGAAACGTCCAGGTGGTTGCCGATTTTGTAGACGGTGAAGGATTCGCCGACGACGTTGATGCGACCGAAATGCTCCAACAGTTTTCTCAAGCTGGCAGGCTCTACGCCGTACACTTCAACGTCCCAATCCTTGGGCCGGACGCCCATCAGGCAATCGCGCACGCAGCCGCCGACCATCAACGCGCGGCCACCGCTCGCGCTGACGGCGCGAGCCAGTGCCAGAACCTTCTCAGGTACGCGAAAGGACATCAAAACATTTTCGGGAGAGAAGGCCACCAGCCTTTAAAAATTTGCGGCCCTTTGGAAGTTGGCGGTCAGTCGTCCTCTTCCTGTGCGACATCCACGCCGTCTGCGAAATCTTCATCATCTGCGGAATCTTCGGCTTCCGCAAAATCCTCTTCCTGCGCGTCGTTCATCTCGTGAAAGACGACCTGCACGCCGCGCGTCGAAGGCAGGCAACTAATCACCTGCGCGCGTTCGATGCGCGTCATGTCTGTGCGGGCCGTGTGCCAGAGTTTGACCCAGAAAGTCCGCGTCTCTCCGTGAATGGCAAAGGTCGAGCCGTCGAGCATGACGGGCACAGGCTCCGCCACAGCGCCCGCGCGCAAGGCCGCAATGAGTTCCTGCACGTAAGGCTTGAACTTCTCGAATTGGACCAGCACCGCGCCGTCTTCGATTTCTGCGGGCGGCAGTTCCACAGCTTCTGCCGATTCCAGCAGCAGCCGCGTCTCCGTCTGTTCGTTGCGCTTCTTAACAATCGGCATAGTAGAAACAGTGACAAGTGACGAGTGACAAGTGACGAGTTAAAGACAAGTGATGAGCGATAGGTCTTGAGTGATAAATGATGAGCGATGAATGATAAGAGACAAGCTGTTACTCATCGTTTATCTCTTATCACTCATCGCTTCTTGTTCTTGCTCGTCACTCGTCACCTGTCACTGCCTTTCTCACTTCTTTTCCAGTAATCTTTGTTGCAGGTGTTGCGGGAGGTCAAAGACCCTGACGCGTTCCTGTTCCCATGTGTCGCGGTCGCGGACCGTGACGGCTTCATCTTCGAGCGATTGATGATCCACTGTAACGCAAAAGGGCGTGCCGATTTCATCCTGGCGCGCGTAGAGTTTGCCGATGCCGCCCGTGTCGTCGTAGACGGCGCGGAGGACTGGTTGAAGCGAGCGCTTGATGGCCTTCGCCATGCCGACTATCTCCGGCTTGTTTTTGGCGAGCGGGAGGATGGTGGCCTTAATCGGCGCTAACTCAGGATGCAGTTTGAGAATGACGCGCTTTTCTCCCTTGTCGTTGACCTTCTCTGAATAAGCGTCCATCAGGATGGCGAGCACTGTGCGATTGACTCCCGCCGCAGGTTCGATGACGTAAGGATAAAAACGTTCTTTGGTCGCTTCGTCAAAATAGGAGAGGTCTTCGGTCGAGTCCTTGTTGATGCGCTCTCCGTCCTTCTCAGGTTTCTTTGAATGCGCCTTGAGATCGAAGTCCGTCCGATTGGCGATGCCCATCAATTCATCCCACTGGCGTTCATCTTCTTCGCGTTCGGGGAAGAAGCGGTAGTGAATATCAACCGTGCGCTTGGCATAGTGGGCCAACTCTTCCTTCGGCTGTTCATAAAGACGCAGGTTGTCGGCGCTGATGCCGAGAGTCAGGAACCAGTTATGGCAGTTGTCAATCCATTGCTGGTGAATCTCCTCGTCCTCGCCCGGACGGACGAAGTATTCCATCTCCATCTGTTCAAACTCGCGCGTGCGAAAGATGAAGTTGCCGGGCGTGACTTCGTTGCGAAAACTCTTGCCGATCTGCGCGATGCCGAAGGGGAGTTTGCGACGCGAGGTCGTCAACACGTTTAGAAAATTGATGAAGATGCCCTGCGCGGTTTCTGGACGAAGATAGGCCAGAGCGGACTCGTCATCATCTTCTGCTGCGGCACCGATGGTCGTGCGAAACATCAAGTTGAAGGGTCTCGGTTCCGTTAAATTAGTCGAGCCGCAGTTCGGGCACTTTGGCAAACGAGGCTTCTGGTCCACTAATTCTCCAGGCGATGAAAAGCTTCTCTGTTCATAATCCAGTTTGTCGGCGCGCAGTCGTGTCTTGCATTCTCTACAATCTACGAGCGGGTCGCTGAACGTGTCTTCGTGGCCGGAGTATTTCCAGGTCAGGCGATTGAGGATGATGGATGAATCAATGCCTTCCATATCGTCGCGCTCGTAGACCATCCAGCGCCACCAGAGACGCTTGACGTGGTTGGCGAGTTCGACGCCGAGCGGGCCGTAGTCCCAGGCCGAGCCGAGGCCGCCGTAAATCTCCGAAGAGGGATAGACGAAGCCGCGCCGTTTGGCTAGGCTGACGATGGTTTCGATATTCGGTGCTGACAATGTGTGCCTCTCGCAAATGATAAATGGTAAATGGTAAACGATGAAGCGGGAACGATTCATTCCCTCTGTACACCATTTACCATTTACTGCTGACCAGTCTAACAGCCGCACGCCGCAATTGAAAAGAAGAGAGGAGCGCTCGAAAAAAAGGCACGAGTGCTCCTCTCTCAACAATCGAAAAGATGTGGGCCAGGCTTTTAAGAAAGCTACTTGGCCGGTGCTGACGGCGTCGTGACGTTGACATCCACCTTCTTGGTTCCACCGCCACCCAACAGACCTCTGCCAAAAAAGACGAGCGCCAGCACGATCACGATCACGAAAATCACCAGCACCGCCACCACGCCCGTACTGCCACCGCCGCCATTATCGTCACCCATAAAACGAATCCTCCTTCAAAATGTTCGTCTGCCAAAATAATCGGGGGAGTTATCTATCCGTGCAAAAGAAAGGGGTTGTGTATGCCAAGAGTGTTACCACACGGCCCACACGCTGGCAAGTCGAAAAAGCGACAGGTGACGGAAACGCTTTTGAAGTTTCCCGTCACCTGTCAGTTGCTCTTAATCGCTCGCGGCTCTTATCTCCTGCCTCGCGTGCGGCGCGTAGAGCCTGGGATGTGTTGAATGCGATTCGGATTCGGCTGCGGTCGCTTCAACTCTTCGTTGATGTTCGGCAGCGGCTTGGTCGTGCCCATTTTCCAGGTCCACAGTTCTATATGGACGACATTGCTATCCGCGATTGGCTCGACCTGGACCAGATTGGAGCTCAGGCCGCGCGTGTTCACCAGGTAGGACTGCACATGTGCGCCGACGGTGCGAGCTTTCATGAGCGGACCATGCACGTAGACGAGAGCCTTCGAGCCGGGTTCGTTCTGGACGGCGATACCCAGGTCATCGAGCCGCGCCTTGATGTCGTTCATCGTGCAATTCGTACACTCATCGAACTTGGCCTCTATATCCTTTTGCGCCTCGACCGGCGGGCAGGCAGCGTCATTGTTGTTATTGTTGTCAACGACTTCTTTAACGACGAGCCGCGCCTTGAGAATTCGCTGCGGCAACCCGGTCGTGTCCACCGTGATGGAGTGGTCCGTCTGGTTGACGGTAAAGGGCATGGATGGCTCTGTCGCCCAGGAGTAGTCGAGCGGTCTCGTTCCCGTGTAATTATTGACTTGCGGCACGAACGTGACCTTATCGCCTTTCGTGAAATGGCTTGAGTCGGGCGAGATGGTGATAGTGGCTGCAATCGGAGTCGAAACGCAAAACTCCTTGACATCCTCCTTCATACAGCTAGGGTTGCCCGAACCGTCATCCACGCTCACGCCGAGCGTGACCCTGATTGTGCCGCTGGCCTCGGCAGTACTAATCTGGATTTCGGATGATGATGAGGTGCCGCTGACGAACTTGACGTTGGGCGAACTGACCGTCCAGAGATAGGTCGGCGCAATATCACCGCTGTAGTTCACATTGGATGTGAGCGTGATGATGTCGCCGTCTCTGGAGACGCTGGCGATGTTGGCCGTGAGCGGGTAGTCCCAGCAATGTTTCGGCGAATTCTTGTAGGTCACGCCGATGCAATAGCGGTGTCCCGCCTCAACGATTATGTCTTTCGTCCAGACTTTGCCGTCCGGCATCGTGATCTCTATCGTATGTCGGTCCGGGCGCACGTCTTTGATGAGGGTGTCTTTGGGACTGGTAACCATATGCCGGCCCGACGTCTTATCCGTAACGATGAGGATGCCATCGGGACTGGTAAAGCCGCTATCCTCACCGTCATACCGAAGCGGGTATATACCATTGAATTCGCGGCCCGAAACAGGGTCCCTGAGCACCTGGTGCGTGACCGGGTCCGTGGTTGCTGGCGTCGTAATCTGTATCTCGCCGGTCTTGGCAAGCTTGCCTGTTTTCGGCGGCTTGACGGGTTTCGTCGGATCGTCCTTGCGAGTGTTAGCGGGCGCAGACAAGGCGAAGCACGCCAGCAAGACCAACAGGACAGCGGCCAGTCTGAGAAGCGCGGATGCGGTAATTCGCGGAGTCATAATCATTCGTCTGTTCATGTTGAGTTTAGACCTCCGTGGCGACCGATTCCTGTTTGGCTAACTTGATGCGGTGATAGCGACGACGCGCGCCAGCGCCGAGCGCCGCCAGTCCCGAACCGAAGAGCAGCAAAGAGGCTGGCTCTGGAATGGTGGTCGTCTGGCAGTTGGCATCCTCGCCCGCTTTGGGAATGCACTGTGTGCAGTTAGGACCTTCGCACTTCGGCTTGTCCTTGGTGCAGATGCCGGTCAGGCAGACGGCGGGGATCCCGGCCAGCCACCACAAGGGGAAGTGACCCGCAGGGAGTCTGACCTCGCCGCAATCACAAACCGTGCCCTCTACGTCTCCCTGCTGGACGACATCAACCTTGGGAGTCTGCGTCGTCGGCGTCTGAGTCCCTTGCATCAGGGATGATGGCTCGGTCCCGGCTGTCGTCGTGGTGCTATTGCCGCCGCTGGTCTTGCTGCCGTTGGATGAATTGGTTTGAGTGGCTGCGTTTGTCCCACCTGTCGGGGTGCTGCCCTGCTGTTGGACGGTTCTCAAGCGAAGCTGCGGGTTCTGGCCGCCGTACTGCATGTTCCCCATGACGTGCACGACATCCGCGAAGGTCAGCGGGCTGGCGTGGACCGGGACGGCTGCCATCAGCAAGAGGCTGAGTAGCGTAGCAATTGGGCGGAAAGCTCGACTCCTCATTGTTGGGAGCTCCTCCTTGAGCGCTTCCCCGATCGGACCTGGAAGCGTATGCGCCGGGTTTTGATAAGCATCATGGCGCGCAATAAATTTTAAAAAACTTTGATGGCAGCGACACTAAAATCCGCCTGAAGCGACCGGGCCAGGGCACATAACTTTCGGAGATGTTGGCTGGCTTGATGTGAGAGTAGGTCTCCCGACTGACACGCCTGCCGTCCTATCCGTGCTCCATCAACGGCTCATTCACTGCCCGCGAAACCTCGTTCGCGTTGTGAAAACCTCCGAGGGGCTTTCATCATTTGCTTAAGAAAGAAGCTTAATGAAGTAAGAATTCCAGTTTCGGGAAGTGATTAAACCCGTCTTTGGGGCTGTATGTCAAGAGAAATAAAGGGAAAATTCCGGGGAAGGCGAAAGGTCAAAGGTAAAAGGCAAAAGTGAGGCGGAAACCGCCGGGTTGAGACTGCGTTTTTTTCGTCACTTTTGCCTTTTTCCTTTTTACTTTTGCCTTGATTTTAATCCTCGCCGCCGCCGCCTGCGGCCTCCGCGCGCTTCGTCTCGTCGCGGAGCACGGCCTTCCGCGAGAGCTTGATTTTGTTGCCCTCTTTGCCGATGCACTTGACCATAATCTGCTGACCTTCCTTCAGTTCATCGCGGACATCCTTCACCCTCCGGTCAGCGATTTCCGAGATGTGCAGCAGACCGTCCGTGCCGGGAAAGATTTCGACGAACGCGCCGAAGTCAACGATGCGCGAGACCGTCCCCAGATAGGTCTCACCGATTTCCGCCTCCGCCGTCAGGCCGCGTATGCGAGAAACGGCAGCATCCGCCGCCGCGCTGTCTGCCGTGGCGATGGAGATCGTGCCGTCGTCTTCAACGTCAATCTTGGCCCCCGTCTCTTCGACAATCGAGCGGATCATCTTGCCGCCCGGTCCAATCACGTCGCGGATTTTGTCCGGGTTGATTTTAATCTGGATGATGCGCGGAGCGAAGGTAGAGATTTCCGCGCGCGGTTCGGAGATGGTCTTCTCCATGATGTCCAGAATGTGGAGGCGTCCCTTCTTGGCCTGGGCCAGTGCGTCGGCCATAATCTGCGCGTTGATGCCGCCGATCTTGATGTCCATCTGGAGGGCCGTGATGCCGTCGCGCGAACCCGCGACCTTGAAGTCCATGTCGCCGTAGTGGTCCTCTGCGCCCGCGATGTCCGTCAGGATAGCGTACTTGTTGCCCTCCATCACGAGGCCCATCGCCACGCCCGCCACGGGGCGCTTCAAAGGCACGCCCGCATCCATCAAAGAGAGCACGCCGCCGCAGATGGAGGCCATAGATGATGAACCGTTCGACTCCGTGATGTCGGAGACGATACGCATGGTGTAGGGAAATTCCGAATCTTCGGGCAGGATGGCTTCGATGGCGCGGCGTGCGAGCGCGCCGTGGCCTATCTCGCGGCGGCTGCTTGAGCCGAAGCGCCCGACCTCTCCGACAGAATATTGCGGGAAGTTATAGTGGAGCAGGAAACGACGCTTGACTTCGCCCTTCTCAAGGTCGTCTATAAACTGCTCGTCCTGCTTCGTGCCGAGCGTGGTCGTCACCAGCGCCTGCGTTTCGCCGCGCGTGAAGAGGGCAGAGCCGTGCGTGCGCGGCAGCCAGCCGACCTCGCAGGTGATCTGCCTCACTTCTCCGAAGCGACGGCCATCTGGACGACGGCGCAGGTTGAGGATATCGTCGCGGAAAATTTTCTCTTTGATGTGATTGAAGACCGTCTTCGCCATCTGTCGTTTTTCGGGCTGGTCTTCCGGGTAGGATTCGATGATCTCTTTCTTGAGCGCGTCCACGGCGGCGTAGGAAGCCTGCTTGGCCTGCTGCGAAGTGTCCAGAGAAGCGCGCAAGCGGTCCGTGTAATTTCTCTCAACTTCGCCCATCATCTCTTCATCGAGGGCGGGCGGCTCGACGGGGCGCTTCTGGACATCGAGCGCCTTGTACAACTCCTTCTGCCAGCGACAGAGACGATTAATCTCCTTGTGCGCGAGCATCAGGGCTTCGACCATAATCTCTTCGGAGACTTCCTGCGCTCCGGCTTCGACCATCACGATGGCCTCTTCGGTGCCCGCGACGATTAAGTTGAGCCGCGATTCGCGTCTTTCATCATAGGTCGGGTTGATGATGTAGCGGCCTTCTATGAGTCCGATGCGAACGCCCGCAATCGGCGTCGGAAACGGGATGTCCGAGAGATAGAGCGCGCAGGATGCGCCCGTGATGGCGATAACATCCGGGTCATTGTCGTCATCGGCAGAGATGACGGAGGCGATGATCTGCGTTTCGTTGCGGAATCCTTCGGTGAAGAGCGGGCGGCAGGGACGGTCTATGAGGCGGCAGGTTAAGACCTCCTTTTCGTTGGGTCGGCCTTCGCGCCGGAAGTAGTTGCCGGGGATGCGCCCGGCGGCATAATTCGCTTCTCTGTACTCGACCGTGAGCGGGAAAAAATCTATTCCCTCGCGCGGCGTCTGGGCAGCCACCGCTGCGACCAGCACCATCGTGTCGCCATAACCTATGATGACAGAGCCATCCGCCTGTTTGGCGACGCGGCCCGTTTCGACCGTCAACTCTCTGTCGCCCAATTTGATTGCTTCTTTGAGATATTTACTGACTGGCATATGTGTTTGTCTCCTTCGGCCAACAATTCCCGCCCGCTTTTTAGCTCAGGGCCGGGCGCGCCAGGCGTCTCATCCGCCGCGCCTTTGCTATGGGTTTTAGACTGGTAGACGATTGGCCCACCGGGAACGAGAGAGATGAACGCGTTCCGTGATTAGTCGTTCATAACGCTCGTGTGGCTGTTCGTCAAACGTTAGTTAAAATTAAAGGCGGCGAAGCTTCCCTTTTTAGGACCGTGAAGCTTGCGCCGCCTTGAAGTTTTGTTCAGGGCTAACTCGCGTTCGCCTGGCAGTCAGGCTCGCCGTCACGTTCGGCATTGCCAACAGGCTCTTCGATGAACGCGGGATTGTCAGAGACTCGAAGACCTCTCTCTCCTCTGCCTGGCCTGGTGCGTCAACGGCGAGACGGGCGCGGCCACCCCGAAAGAGGATCGGGCTGGTCCAAAAGCCCTTTAGCGACGCAGGCCCAGACGGCTCACCATCTCGTGATAACGCTCTATGTCCGTCCGCTTGAGGTAATCCAGCAGGCTCCTGCGTTGCGAGACCATCTTGAGCAGGCCGCGCCGCGAGTGGTTGTCTTTCTTGTGGGTTTTGAAATGGTCAGTCAGTTCATTAATCCGCTGGCTGAGCAAGGCTATCTGGACCTGTGGCGATCCGGTGTCCGATTCGTGCGTGCGAAAATCCGTCAGGATTCTCTCTTTCGTTTCTTTGGCTAAGCCCATAACTCTCGATGGTCCTCCCAGACCGCAGTCCACCGCCGAAAGGCCAGCGGCAACCGCTAAAGTTAAAATCCACTGCAATTTAACACGGGTTTTGCTAAACTGTCCAGCCACCACCAGAGGCGATAGCAGGGTCATAGTGTGTGGCTCGTCTCTGAGCATAGCGCGCCGCTTGTGCTAGCATGTGCAGGCTTGCATCTTTGAATTAAGTCTCCGGGGAGGTCGTTATGGAAGACTTAGGTTGTGGCTGTTGTTTCATTATACTCGCGGTTTTTGTTGCCGCCTTTGCTTTTGATGTGTGCAGGGGAATCATAGGCTGGCAAATAATTCTGTGTACCATTGCGGCCATCTTACTGGTATTCGGTATTACAGGTGTCAAAGATGGTTTTAAGTAGCAACCTTTGGAGAAATGAGGCCCCGGCCCCGCGCGCCCCGCAAATCTCGCTGCAACTCAGCCGCACGCAAAGATTGGTAGAACTCTCGCGCCCCTGGGCCATCTTCACGCTCTACTTAATCTTCGCGCTCGCGCATCAATGGTGGCTCGCGGTCCCGGCGGCGCTCGCCACCTGCCTCGCGGCCTTCGTGCAGATGCACGACACGATACACAGGTCGCTCGGGCTCTCCAAGAAGGGTCACGAAGTGATGCTCTCTTTGAGTGCGTTGCTGCTGCTCAAGAGCGGGCACGGTCTACAGATTACGCACCTGCGCCATCACGGTCGCTGTCTCGCGGAAGATGACCCGGAAGGCGCGTGCGCGCACTGGCCCTTTTATCGCGTACTGCTCGAAGGTCCGTTTCACATCCTGGCGATGCGTCTCTACTCTTTCAGGACTTCGCCGAACACGCGGCGCATTCAACTCGTAGAGACGGCGGCGACGGGCGGATTACTGGTCCTGTCGCTCGCGGGCTATGTGCTCTTCGGCTCCTTCGCGGGCCTCTTGTACTGGGCCGTCGCAGCCGTCTTGAGCGCGACGATGCCGCTCTGGGCCGCGTACCTCCCGCATCGCCTCGCGCCGCGTCATCCGGTGGTCAGGACGGCTGCGAAATTCGCGCGCATCTGGACTCCCGTCGTCAACTCGTTCGCCTATCATCACGCGCACCACGCCTTCCCCAAAATCCCCACCGTGCTGCTCCCCGTCGCCGCGCGCCAACTCGATTTCTCAAACGCGGATTTCGGAGTTCATCATCAAGACCCTCATCAACCTCAACAAGAGCCGACGCCCTGAGCATCTCCCCACACGCGACACAAAAAGCGTGCGTCAAAGAACTTACTCTGGTACGATTCGCCATCAAATACTTCCCATGAGAAAGACGATCAGGACAGATGGCGAATAGCAAAGCTCGCATACTCATCATCGGCGGCGGCTTCGGTGGCCTCTTCACCGCGCTCGGCGTCCAGGACGCGGGCGAAGTGACGCTCGTCAGCGACGAGGACCACTATCTACACACGCCCATGCTCTACGAATATCTGAGCGGCGAGGTCGAGGCTTGGCACATCGCGCCGCAGTACAAAGATTTGCTCAGCGAGAAGATTAACTTTCTGCGCGGCGAAGTGACGTTGATAAATCTGGCAGCGCGCGAAGTGAGCATCGCCGGACGTGATGGCCTTATGCCCTACGATGTGCTGGTCCTGGCCGTCGGCGGCGTGACCAATTACTGGAACATAGAGGGCGCTGAAAGCCACTCGATGCCCTTTCGCAAACTCGCACACGCGGACGCCCTGCGCCAGCGCATGAGTGATGCGCTCGACCGCGTCGCGCCCGACCAGGCCCCGCAGGATGTGCGCCGCCAGTTGACCTTTGCGGTCGTCGGAGGAGGCGCGAGCGGCGTCGAACTGGCGACGAAGATGGCGGACCTGCTCAATGATGCTTTTGAGAGACGCGCTCTGCCGGGCGAACCGCGCGTGCTGGTGATGGAGATGAGCAAGCAGATCGTCCCCGGCATGGGCGAAGAGATTCGCTCTCTCGTCGAAGACGCTTTAAAGCAATCGCGCGTGGAGGTCCACACACAGACGCGCGTCCTGCGCGTGACGCCCGCCGGGTTGATCTTTGAGCACGCGGGCGAGCGCACGGACCTCTCAGCGGCGGCGGTGGTCTGGACCGCTGGCGTGCGCGTCAATCCGCTCATTGAAAAATTGGACCTGGAAAAAGACAAGCGCGGCTATCTCGTCATCAGGCCGACGCTGCAAACCCAAACTCATGAGAACGTCTTCGCGCTCGGAGACATAGCCAACTACACGGACGCGGACGCGCCCCTCGCGGGCACGGCCCAACTGGCTTTCCAGGAATCCGCCCTCGCCGCAGACAACGTGCGCGCCTTCCTGGAAGGGCGTGAGCTTGAGACCAAACACTTCGCGGAACTCGGCGAGGCGCTCAGCCTCGGCACGGAGAACGCGGCGGTCATAGCGGAGGGCCATACCTTCGGCGGAGCGCTCGCCAGACAGGCCCGCTTCGCCCTCTACACGACGCGCCTCCCGACATGGCATCATCGCTTGAAGGTCGGGGCCAGTTGGTTCTTCGGCGGCAAAGCCCCGCGCCCACTAAAACCTTTAGGCTTCAATCGCTGATGCCTCGCCCGACCCAGCCCTTTCAAACAGAGAGCAGTTGGCCCATGCATTCCAGCCGCCGCTCGCGCATGAGATGAGATCATCCGAATGGCGACTCGTCTTCGCATCCTGATACTGCTCGGCTTTCTGACAACGGTGCTCGCCATCGGCGCGCTCATCCGTAAATTGAATGCGAAGCCAGCGCCAGCACAAGCGATAGCCGTCAACCTCTCTTCGCCTGAAGACGCGCGACACACGACCGCTCCCGTCGAATCACCCGCGACAAACGCGACGCCGCTCGCGTCTCCTTCTCCCACGGATGCGCCGTCCACAATCCTGGTCCAGCCGACGCCTTTAACTGAGACCATACCCTCGCCCGCGTACACGCCTTCGCCGCCCAACTCGCCCACGCCCGTCGCGACACCCGTCGCGCCAGCGCGCACGGGCAATCTGATTATCCCCGTCGCCGGAATCAGGCCGGACCAGTTGCAGGACACATTCACCACCGCGCGTTCGGAGGGACGCATGCATGATGCGATAGACATCATCGCGCCGAAGGGCACGCCCGTCCTGGCCGCCGTTGATGGTCCAATCATCAAACTCTTTCTCAGCAAGCCCGGCGGCATTACCATCTATCAACTCGGCACGGACAACCGGACCATTTATTACTACGCGCACCTGGACCACTACGCGGACGGCCTGACAGAAGGCCACTTCGCGCGACAGGGCGAGACCATCGCCTACGTCGGCGACACTGGCAACGCCGGTGCTGGCAACTACCACCTCCACTTCTCCATCTCGCTCGTCCAGAATCCTAAACGCTACTGGGCAGGCGTCAACATCAACCCCTACCCCTTGCTGAAGAAATGAGTCTGGAGTCTGGAGTCAAGAGTCAAAAGCTCAAAGCAAGCTCTTGTTTTTGACTCTTGACTCCAGACTCCTATAGTCGTTTGCGATTGGATGCGACCATTATCGGGAGTCGTCTGATTTTACTTGGCGCCTTTGCGCCACCAGCGCGAAACAGTCTCACGCCAAGGCGCCAAGGCGCAAGGGTCATACGCAATTGCAAACCGCTATAGACTCCTGACTTATTTCGGCCTGAGCCGTTCGTTAATAGTGCAAGGTGTGGATGTTGGAGTAGCATTTCGATAGGGTATAGGGAGATAATCAGGTCAAAGCGCAGGGGAATAATTGTTGCAGTAGAGGGTCTGAAAGAGTCCGGGGTCGTGGATTGTTTCGCGCGCTTTCGGTCTCGTCTAAAGACGAGCGGGGAGAGGGGCCGAGACGTTTTACAGACGGCTGGCATCAAAGCTATCTCGCGCAGAATGTCTCTTGCGCGAGTTTATCGAAGAGGAGTAATGAGGATGACGAATTTTTTGAGAGCAGCAGGCGCGGGCCTCGCTTTCGCATGTGCGTTAATGGCGGCGGGTTGCACCAACCAGACGGAGAACACGACGCCCGCGAATACCGCGACGACTACCAATACGACGACGACCACGACGACAGCGCCGCTGCCTTCACCGCCCACTGCGCCTTCACCGGCGAGCCAGGCGCAACAGGCCAACGCCGCGCCTTTGACGCTCCCCGTCCTAGACGCATTTTTCGCCGACGAATCATTCCCGAAGGAATTAAAATCCAGCCTGCAATTGACGGACGACCAGATAAACAAACTACGCACCATCGCGCGCGAAGAGACTGCGCGCCTCAGCGAGTCCAGCGCGGAGCAGCAGGGGAGCGGCAGGACCGCCAGCGCACGCACGCGCGCAGCCGAGCAGATTAAGGCCGTCATCGGTGAAGAGAAAACTCAGCAACTGGCCGCGCTGGTGCGCGAGCGTTGGTCCGGCGGCGGCGAAGATAACGCGAGCAATACTGGTCCAAATACCGGCGCGAGTCCCGGCACTGCCGCGACGAATGGCGCTGGTCCAAACGCCGCGAGCGGCAAAGCCTTTAACGCCGTGCCAGCGGACACGCGCATCGTCGTTAACGCGCCCGCTTACCGGATGGATGTTTTTGAAAACGGCAGGCTCGTCAAAACTTATAAGGTCGGCATAGGCTATCCAGAGTTCCCCTTGCCGACTGGCCTGCGCAAAGCGAGCGACATCATCTTCAACCCGACGTGGACGCCGCCGGATTCGCCCTGGGTTGCCACGATGAAGAAAGTTAAGGCGGGCGAGAAGGTCGAAGCGGGCAGCAAGCTCAATCCGCTTGGGCCAATCAAGATTCCGATAGGCTTGCCCTCGCTGATACACGGCGGTAAGTCTCCCGCGAAGATCGGCGGCTTCGCTTCGCACGGCTGCGTCGGCCTGACCAACCCGCAGGTCCAGGATTTCGCCAGGATGCTGGGCCAGATAGGCGGCGCGAATTTGACGGACGCCGACATCGCCAATTATGCGAAGAACAAGACCGAGACGAAGGATGTCAAGTTGGCCCACTCGGTCCCCGTAGAGTTGCGCTATGAGACCATCGTCGTCGAAGACGGCAAGCTGCACGTCTACAGGGATGTGTATGATCACAACACCAACACGGAGGAGAATCTGCGCGCGGTGCTCACGCAATACGGCGTCACGTTGGACCAGTTAAGCGAGCAGGAACGCGCGCAGGTCTTGCAAGCCCTCAAGGATATGTCGCATGACGCGGGCGGGCAGAGCGCTGCCAACTCTGCGCCCGACAAAAGCGGCGCGAATAAGAACGCCGCGCGCACAAGCCATGTGACACGCACCGTCAAAGGTAAGAAGGAAGTCGTCATCGAAATCGCGGCCCTCAAAGGCAAAGGCTATCCCGCGCCGGTCAACGCCAACGCGGGCGGCGCTGCGCCGAAATCCGCGACCCCCGCGACGAACAAGACTGGCAAGCGGCCTTAGAGGCTCGCGCGCGTGAAGGCAAGCCTTCGGCAACAAGTGCCGGGGGCTTATCGCATCTCTTCAAAGAGCGGGAAGATAGGCTATGAAAATGCCCGGTCTCTCAAACGCCGGATTCCACGTCGTGTTAGCCGCGCTCGTGTTGGCCATCGTCGTCATAGTGGGTTTTCAGTTGAAAGATAACATGACGCGCCGTGACCCAAAGGCTCTCGCCACTCTCTCATCAGAGATTAAAGATGAAGGCGAGGAGACGTATGAGACTGGTGATGATGATTCAACCGTTGACGCGGCGGACGATTCTGCGAAGGACGCTGAGTTCGCATCAGCGGCGATGGAGAACGCTCGATTAAAGACGGAGATGGAATGGACCTTCGGCGGCAAGACGCAACGCGGTTGGTATCTCTACGCTTCTTTGATGAAAGAACTGCTCGGCACGGATAAGGATGTGGAGAGCCGTGGCTTTGCGCTCGCGCTCGCGCGCTGGCAAAAATCGAACGGCCTCGCGCCGCGCGGCGTCCTCGACAGCGAGACCTTGTTTCGCATCATCGGCGTCTGGCAATCGCGCCGCATCAAGGACAAGACGGTGCCGCCCGCAGACAAACTCTTCACCGCCCCGATTGCGGATTTCTACGACCCGACGCGTGAGGAAGAACTTCGCAAGGTCGAGCCGCAAACCTACGCGGCTTACAAGCAGATGGTCGCGGCGGCGGCCCGCTCGCTCAAACTCGAACACAACCGCGACGGCGGGCTGGCCGCTGGCGAGCAGTACTTGAAGATCGTCTCCGCGTTTCGCTCGCCTGAGTACCAGGAGAAGTTGCGCCAGCAATCGCCCAATTCCGGTCCAGCCGGATTAGCCAAAGTCAGCCCGCATTTCACAGGCCGCGCGCTGGACCTCTATCTCGGCGGCGACCCCGTCAGCACAGAGGACGCCAATCGCGCACTGCAAGTCAACACCAAAGTCTACAAGTGGCTCGTCAAGAACGCGTCGAAGTTCGGCTTCTATCCTTACTTCTACGAACCCTGGCACTGGGAGTATGCCGGACAGTGATTGTTGTTACGGGGTGACGCTCGCGGCCTCGCACGAATCGAGCGTGGGCGCGTCCTCTTCAACCTCTGCCGCGTGCGCCTTGCTTTCGCCGTAGTAGGGACGGCCCGACGCCATCGCTTGAAAATATTCCGCGATGCGGTCCAATATTTCCGTCACTGAATGCGAATGATAGATGGTCGTGCGGAAGAGCGCGCCGCCCTGTAAGCCGCGCGTGAACTGTCCCGCGAGTTGCTTCATGCGACCGATGGCGGCGAGTTCCGGCATGTCTTCGCGGAGCATGTCGAAGTATTCGAGCAGGATCGCCTGCTTGTCTTCCAGCGTCGGCTGAAACACGACGCGTCCTTCGAGGGTCTCTTGAATCTGGCGAAAAATCCAGGGGTTCGCCATCGCGCCGCGCCCAATCAGGATGCCGTCGCAATTGGTCTCGCGCCCTGTGTGAAGAGCGCCCTCGATGGTCGTCACGTCGCCGCTGCCGGAGACGGGCACGCTGACCACTTCCTTAATCTGTCGCACTAAATCCCAGTTCGCCAGTCCCCTGTAAGCCTGTTCTTTGGTGCGCCCGTGGAGCGCGATGTGTTCGACGCCGCAGCCTTCGGCCAGCTTCGCCGTCTCGACCGCGTTGATAGCATTGTCGTAATAGC
>DASYML010000194.1:0-9045 GCA_036009045.1 Pyrinomonadaceae bacterium | reverse complement strand
ACCTCTTCGCGCACGGATTTTGTCGGCACGATGCCGACGCCCATCCCCATCTCGACCATCCGCTTGATAGCGGCCTGCCTGCTGAGTTCCATCGAGACGGTCGGGTTCAATCCAGACGCCGCGAAATATTCATCTATCAGTCGGCGAGTGTTGCCGCCGCGCTCGCTCAGAATCAATTTTTCACCGGCCAGCACGTACGCGCTCACGACTTTTTCTTTAGCGCGCGGGTGTCCGGGCGAAGCGATGGCGAATAATTCATCGCGGCTTAAGACTTCCGTCTGGATGCCGTGCGCCGCGACGGGCAGCGAGACGAAAGCCACGTCAAGTTCGCCAGCGAGTATTTGTTGGACCAATTCCGCGCTCGTCCCGGAGGTGACGGTGACTTCCGCGCGCCTGTGTCTCTCTTGCAGTTCATGCAGGATTTGCGGGAGTTGATCCGTACTGACCATCGCGGAGGCGCTCCCGACACGCAGCCTTCCATATTCAGCCCCCGCGAGTTCGGCTATCTCTGCCAGCGCCGCGTCATGCTCGCGCAGGATACGCCGCGCGCGTGCGAGCAGCGTCTCGCCAGCCTCCGTGAGAATCACGCGGCGGGGGGCGCGTATGAAGAGGCGTGCGCCCGTCTCAGTTTCCAACTGCCTGATCTGCATACTGATGGCCGCCTGCGTGATATGCACACGCTCCGCGCCAGCCGTGAATGTTCCCGTCTCGACGATGGCCGCGAAGGCCCGCAACTGTCTGATTTCCATAAGGTGATTTTCTGCTATCAGCGACGATTATTGTGTTGATAAAATCTTTTAGTTTCTATTATAAATCCTGGCTGGCTATAATCAAGAGTTGACGTTAATGGTTTGGTGTTCGCCGCGCGTTCAAGCTAAGGGCGCAGGCAGAATTGCGACCCCTCGATTGATGTCGCTGAAGTTTATGAGGCCCCTCAGAGTTCAAGCGCGTGATCTGGTCCTCGGAGTTGACGGCGGGGGGACTATGACGCGCGCGATTATCACGGACAGCGTACATCAGGTGCTCGGCGAGGGAATCGCCGGGCCGTCGAACCCTTTGCGCGTCGGAGTCAGCAGCGCCGCCGCAGCCGTGCGCGAGGCATTTGACAAGGCTTGCGATGCCGCACGCGTGCAACGCTCGGAGATCGTCGCGGCGGAGATTGGCCTGGCCGGAGTGCGGCGCGCGGATGTGCGCGTCAGTATGTACAATGCGCTGAAGGTGCTCGGCATCAGCGAGCTTGAGGTGGTGACGGACGCAGACATCGCGCTCTTTGGTGCGACCAAAGGAGAGCCGGGCCTCGTCATCATCGCCGGAACAGGTTCTATCTGCTGCGGCAGAAGCGCGCGCGGGAAGCGCGTTTGCGCGGGCGGCTGGGGGCCTCTCGTGGGTGACGAGGGAAGCGGTTCTTGGATTGCGCGGCAAGCCTTGCGGGCCGTCGCCAGGGCTTCGGATGGTCGTGGGCCAATCACATTATTGGTCCAGTCCGCCTGCGCTTACTTTAACGTGCCGCAGCCGGAGGACCTCTCAATGGCGATTTACGCGCCGAGCATGACGAATGAACGCATCGCGGGGTTTGGTAAGCGGGTGGTCGAAGCCGCGCAGGAAGGAGACGCGGTGGCGCTTGAGATAATCCTTCATGCAGGGCGCGAGTTGGGCACAGCCGCCGCCGCCGTCATACGCGGGCTGCACATGGAGCGGGAAAGATTTCAAGTCGCCTACGTCGGCGGTGTCTTCAAGGCTGGCGAACTCCTGCTCAAGCCTTTGCGTCAAGAGATCGCGTGCCTCGCCTCCAAAGCCTATCTAGCCCCCCCACTGATGACCCCCGTCGTCGCCGCCGCACGCATGGCCCGCGAACACCTGGAACACATCGCCCTCGCGGTATGAAAGCAGTGATGAGTGACGAGGGACGAGTGACGAGTAAGAACGAGCAGCAAAAGCAGGGATGAGTACTAGGTAAGCAGCGCAAGCTTATCTCTTATCATCCGGTATTCATCACTCATCACTTGTCTTTAACTCGTCACTCATCACTCGTCACTTGTCACTGTTTTATGGACCAATTGCCTGTCACCGAAGAAGAGAACCCGCGAACTAGGGAGATAGCGTCGCGGTCTGCGTTGGAGATCGTGCGGTTGATGAATGAGGAGGACGCGGGCGTGGCTCTGGCCGTCTCGCAGGTGTTGACGGAGGTGGCGCGAGGGGTCGAGGGGATAGTGTTGAGGTTGCGTGCGGGAGGCCGTCTCTTTTACATAGGCACGGGCACTTCGGGGAGGCTCGGCGTGTTGGATGCCTCGGAGTGTCCGCCGACCTTCGGGGTCGCGCCCGAATTGGTCCAGGGAATCATCGCGGGCGGATACGAGGCGCTGTATCGAGCGGTCGAGGCTTCGGAGGATGACAGGGAATCCGGCGCGAGAGACCTTGATGCGCGCGGCTTTCGTGAGGGAGATGCGCTGGTCGGCATCGCTGCTTCCGGGCACACGCCTTACACCGTCGGCGCTGTCGAACACGCGCGCTCTCAAGGCGCGTTCACCATCGCGTTGACCTGTGCGCCTGATTCTCCGATCACGCGCGCGGCGGAAGTGAGCATCATTCCGGTCGTTGGCCCGGAGGTCATCGCAGGCTCGACAAGGCTCAAGGCGGGGACGGCGCAAAAGATGGTCCTCAACATGATCTCGACGGCGACGATGATTCGGCTCGGCTACGTGCAGGGCAATCGCATGACGAACCTGCAAGCGCGCAACTCGAAACTGCGCGCACGCGCCGCGCGCATCCTCGGCGCGGAAGCTAACCTTGATGAGAGCGCGGCTGGTATCTTGTTAGAGGCTGCGGGCGGCGACCTGCGGACCGCGCTCGTGATGAGCAAAACCGGCTGCGCGCGCGCGGCGGCGGAACGCGCCCTCCTCGCCGCGCACGGCGTCGTCCAACAAGCGGTTAAGGCAGTGACAAGTTAAAGACAAGCCAGGAGTCTGGAGTCAAGAGTCAGGAGTCAGGAGTCAAAGCCTTCCTCTTATCAATCATGACTCGCAACTCCAGGCTCCTGACTGCTTTTCCTGCTTGTCACTCGTCACTCGTCACTGTTTTAATAGCTCGACAATCTAAGCTTCGCGGGCTTTGTTAATTCGAGAGCCATGCGTGTGCGGGAAAGCGTGTGACACAGAATGAAAGCGCTCGACCTTGCCATCATCTTCGGTTATTTAATCGGAGTCACGCTGCTTGGGACGTGGTTTGCCCGAAAGCAGGAGACGACACGCGATTACTTTTTAGGTGACAGGACCGTTCCCTGGTGGGCCATCGCCGCTTCCATCGTCGCGACGGAAACTTCCACCATCACGTTTATCTCCGTGCCCGGCATAGCCTTCGCACGCGGCGGGAATTTTCAATTCCTGCAACTCGTCTTCGGCTACATGCTCGGACGCGTCGTCATCTCGCTGCTCTTTATCCCGTCTTACTTTCGCGGCGAACTCCTGACCGTCTATCAACTTTTGGACAGGCGTTTCGGCGGTAAAATCAAGATGCTGGCGGCGTCTCTATTCGTCGTCATGCGTAACATCGCGGACGGCATACGTTTGTTGCTCACGGCCATCGTCCTCGCCGCTGTCTATAAATCTTTTCAACCGGCTGCGGATGTCGAAACGCTCATCGTCGGCTCGATAGTCCTCATCGGCGTGGTCATGATCGTCTTCACTTACTACGGCGGGATGGAGGCTGTGATCTGGGTTGAAGTGGTCCAGCTTGGCATTTATATCGTCGGAGCCCTGGCGGCGGCGGTGGTCATCGCTAAATCAACTGAGGGAGGTTGGAGCGCGGCGATGGCCGCAGGCTCGCAGTATGGAAAATTCCAACTCTTCGATTTCTCGTTCGACTTTACTAAGACGTTTACATTCTGGGCGGGTCTCATCGGCGGCTGCTTTCTGACGATGAGCACGCATGGCACGGACCAATATCTGGTCCAGCGATATTTGTGTACTGACCGCCCGCGCCGCGCGGCCACAGCGCTCCTCACGAGCGGCGCGGTCGTGCTCGGACAGTTCATAGGCTTTCTGTTCATAGGCGTCCTGCTCTTCGCCTTTTATCATCCCTACACGGACGCGGCTTACGCGAACTTGCCCGCGTCTCAATCGGCATTTCCTTTCACGGGCGGCGACCGTGTCTTCCCGGATTTCATCACCCAGCACTTGCCAACGGGTCTATCAGGTTTAGTCGTGGCGGCCATCTTCGCCGCAGCGATGTCCTCATCGCTCAACTCGATTGCCGCGACGGCGGTCAACGACCTCTACAAACCCTTCAGGCCGGAACGCAGCGACAAGCATTACTTCCGGGTCTCGCACTGGCTGACGCTCGTCTGGGGTCTCGTGCAGATTGGAGTCGCGCTCGTCGTGCGTCACAGGAATCGCTCTGCGCTGGACCAGGCGCTCTCCATCGCCTCGCTCATTAATGGTCCAGTGTTGGGAGTCTTTCTCGTCGGCACGTTCCTGCGTCGCGTGAGCGAGCCGCCCGCCCTGATAGGCATGATAACCAGCATCATTGTCATGCTCTACGTCTACTTCGGGACGAAAATCGCGTGGACCTGGTACGTGCTCATCGGCAGCCTGATTACTTTCACGGTCGCGTGGGCGGCGAGCTTCGCGTTCGCGCCCGCGCCGAAAAATCGCCGCGACGAACTCTCGCCCGGCGGCGCGATTGAAGACCTCTTGCCGGCCGCAGAAACGGAAATCTCGAAATGATTCGCACCCTTACTTTATTGCGCCCAATCGTAGCCTTCGTCACGCTCGCCGCGCTCTTCTTGATGCCCTTGGGAGCGTTGGGCGCGCGAGAAACGCTGATAGGGACAACGCGCGTTATTGAGACGGCTTCCGTCTCAACTCTTGATGGAGACACGCGAAGGCTGACCGCTTCTCCCGCGCCGTATCCGGGCCGCCCTTCTGCGAGTGCGCTCAAGTGGGCCGGTAAAGAGTTGGCCCACATGTCTCTTGATGAGAAGATCGGACAGCTTATCTCCGTCGGCGTCAACGCGACGTTTCTCAACCAGGACAGCGAGGCTTTCCGCGCGCTTCGCAAGCAGGTCCAGGAAAACAAAATCGGCGGCATCATTCTTTTTCGTGGTCCGGTTTACGAATCGGTGATTCTCGTCAACCGGATGCAGGAGTTGGCCCAGCGTCCTTTGCTCATCTCCGCAGACCTTGAAGCGGGCGCGGGAATGCGCTTTGACGACACGGTGAATGTGCCCTGGAATATGGCCGTCGGTGCGACGGGGAATCCAGAATACGCGCGGCGGCAGGGATTGATGACGGCGCGGGAGGCGCGTGCGCTCGGCGTCGAACAGATTTTCGCGCCCGTGGTTGATGTCAATAACAACGCCGCTAACCCTGTCATCAACGTGCGCTCTTATGGCGAAGACCCGAACGAAGTCGCGCGATTCGCGACGGCCTTCGTTGAGGGCGCGCAAGCTGGCGGCGTCATCGCGACGGCCAAACATTTTCCGGGACACGGCGATACGGCTATTGACTCGCATCGCGGGTTGCCGGTCATCAATGTCGGCAGCGCGCGTCTCAACAGCGTCGAACTCGTCTCGTTTCGCGCGGCGATTGCGGCGGGCGTCGGCTCCGTCATGACCGGCCACATCGGTTTGCCGCAGATTGACCCGACGACTATCACACCACTGCCGCGCAACAGTAGTAACCCGCGCACAAGACCTTACGCGGATTCCGAAGTCATCGTCGAGAACGCGACGCTGCCCGCGACGCTCTCGCCCGTGCTGACTGGACGACTGCTCAGAACCGAACTGGGTTTCGATGGCATCGTCGTCACAGACGCGTTGGATATGAGCGGGCTGACGATTTATTTCAATCAGGATGAGGCGGCTGTGCGCGCCGTGCTGGCGGGCGCGGACATGCTGCTCAAGCCTTCGGACCCGGACGCTTGCATACGCGGGTTGCGCGAAGCCGTGCGCTCTGGAAGGCTCACGGAAAAGCGTATAGAGGAATCTGCGCGTCGTCTCCTCGCGGCGAAGTACGACCTCGGATTGGTCAAGGGGCGTCTCACCTCTGTGGACGGGATAGATCGCATCGTCTCAAGTCCTGACTCCCTAAAATTGGCCCAGGAAATCGCGGAGCACGCGCTCACGCTGGTGCGCGACGAGGCGCAGCTTGTGCCCGCGAGCAAACTGCCGATGAGCGCGCGCATTTTTAACCTCGCGATTACCAACGGCGAGGACCGTCTCTGGATTGCGCAGCCCTTCGTCGCGGCGCTGGCGCGTGCAGGCAGGCGAGTGGAAACAATTGTGCTGGACGAGCGTTCTTCGGAGGCGGAAGTCCGCAAGGCTCTCGAACGCGCGGATGGCGCGGACCTCGTCATCGCCTCGCTCTACGGGCGCGTGCGTTCGGGACAATCAAGCAGCGTCGGCTTGCCTGAGGCGGGCGCGCGTGCTCTCTCCGCACTTATCTCAAAGGGCGCTCCGCTGGTCGGCATCAGCTTCGGCAATCCGTACCTGCTCATGAACTTTCCGCAGATGCGTACATACCTGGTCGCCTATGGAGATATGCCGAGCCTGCAAGCGGCAGCCGCGCGCGCCCTGCTCGGCGAGACGGACATCGGCGGGAAACTTCCGATTACGCTGCCGTCGCTCTACACGCGCGGCGCGGGCATTCAATTGAAGGCCACGCATCCGAGCAGCAACGCCGCGAAGGAAACAGGTCATTGATGAGAGACATGCTCGATGGCTTCATCTTCTCACCAACAAGTAGTGTTTTACAGTGGTTTGCGATTGGATATGACCATTATCGGGAGTCGTCTGGTGTTACTTTGCGTCTTTGCGCCACCAGCGAGAAACAGCCTCACGCCAAGGCGCAAAGACGCAAAGTTCATATGCAATTGCAAACCGCTATAGTTTGCCTTGAATGAAGATGGAAGAGGCATTCAACACAGAGAGCACAGAGGGCGCACAGAGGTGGTTAAAATCAGGGGACATCAAAACATGGCGGCAGCCCGCGCTTGCTTCGTGCAGCGCTGCGCGCTCGTCGTCTGCTTAATGCTGTCTCTCTTTGTGCAGTCATATGCAGCGACGCTGCCGGGCGCGACGCCCGCTTCCGTCGGGATGAACGCGTCGCGGCTGGCGCAGATGGACGCGGTCATTCATCAGGCGCTGGCGGAGGGGGCCGCGCC
Source organism: Pyrinomonadaceae bacterium (assembly GCA_036009045.1). Classification (GTDB taxonomy): domain Bacteria; phylum Acidobacteriota; class Blastocatellia; order Pyrinomonadales; family Pyrinomonadaceae; genus DASYML01. Next base: position 1,887 of record DASYML010000194.1, on the reverse strand, counting down.
GGGGGCCGTGGTCCTGGTGGCGCGGCGCGGGCGCATCGTGTGGCGCAAGGCTTACGGCGCGCGCGCTCTGGAACCCGTGCGTGAAGCGATGACGACGGACACTATCTTCGATCTGGCGAGTTTGACCAAAGTAGTCGCCACGGCGACGAGCATCATGATACTGGTCGAGCGCGGTCAGTTGGGCCTCAACGATTCTCTCTCTCGTTACATCCCTGAGATTAAGGGCGAGGGGCGGGAACGCATTACCATCGAAAATCTTCTCACGCATCGCTCAGGCTATGCGCCGGATTTCGATTTGAGCGAACAGTGGTACGGTTATGACGAAGCCTTGAAGCGACTCAAGGAGGAGCCTCTACGCAGCCCGCCGGGCACGCGTTTTGTTTACAGCGACATCAACTATATCGCGCTCGGTGAAGTGGTCCATCGCGTCAGCGGCCTGACGCTGGACCAGTTCGCGCAACGTAATATTTTCCAGCCCCTGAGGATGCTTGAGACGGGCTTTCGACCGCGCGCGGAACTTGGCCCACGCATCGCGCCGACGGAAAAGCTGCGCGCCTCCGCGAGTTATCTGGGCGGAAGCGGCGCGGATATTGGACCAGCGGGCGAGCGCTGGCTGCGGGGTGAAGTACACGACCCGACGGCCTTTCGGATGGGCGGCGTGGCGGGGCACGCGGGTCTCTTTTCCACTGCGGATGATCTGGCCCTTTATTGCCAGATGATTTTGAACGGCGGCGAATATGGAGGCGCGCGTATCCTGAGTCCTTTGAGCGTGGCGGCGATGACGAGGCCGCGCGCTGTGACCGAAGACGGGCAGGCGCGTGGATTAGGCTGGGACATCGCGAGCAGCTTTTCGTCCAATCGCGGTGACCTCTTCCCCGTAGGCTCTTTCGGACACACGGGCTTCACGGGGACTTCTATCTGGATTGACCCCGCGAGCAAGACCTTCGTCATCTTTTTGAGCAATCGCGTACATCCTGCGGGCAAGGGCGACGTTGGCCCTGTGCGCGGGCGCATCGCTTCCATCGTCGCCGGGTCGTTGATGGATACGGACGCGCAGCGAGCGCGGGAGGAATCTGCGCGCACGCAGTCTGAAATTTCGATGGATGTCCTGCGGCTGCAAACGGCGAACGCCGCGCGCGTTCAAGCCGCGAGCGCGGATACGCCGGTTGATGCGGAAGTCCTGACCGGCCTTGATGTGCTTGAACGCGATGGATTCAAAGCGCTCGCTGGTCTGCGCGTCGGCTTAGTGACGAATCATACGGGGCGCGACCGCGCGGGCCGACAGACGATTGATGTCCTGCGTGATGCGCCGGGAGTTAAACTCACGGCGCTCTTTTCGCCTGAGCATGGGATACGCGGTGTTGCGGATGAGAAAGTCTCGGATACGAAAGATGAAAAGACGGGGTTGCCCATCTTTTCGCTCTACGGCGAAACGCGTCGCCCGAAGCCGGACCAATTAAAGGACCTGGATGCGCTCGTCTTTGATATACAGGACATAGGCACGCGCTTTTACACTTACATCTCGACGCTCGGTTACGTGATGGAGGAAGCCGCGCGAGCGCATCTGCCGGTCTTCGTTCTGGACCACCCCAATCCCATCGGCGGCACGGAGATGGAAGGCCCCGTCGCGGATGTTGAGAGGCTTTCTTTCACGGCCTATCACACGATCCCCGTGCGTCACGGCATGACGATAGGCGAACTGGCGCGTCTCTTTAACGAGGGCCGGAAAATTAATTGCGACCTGCGCGTGATTAAGATGGAGAATTATCGTCGCGCGATGTGGTTCGACGCGACCAACCTGGTGTGGGTCAATCCTTCGCCCAACATGCGGAGCCTGACCGAAGCGACTCTCTATCCGGGCATCGGCCTGCTTGAGACGACCAATGT
>DASYML010000193.1:0-20748 GCA_036009045.1 Pyrinomonadaceae bacterium | reverse complement strand
GTTGATGCTCTCACAACGTAATTCCAGATTTTTGATGCTAAGATTGCGCGCCGTTTTCGCGCCCAGTTCAAGAGAGGCGGCGGATAAGTCGGAGCCGATGACTTCAGCTTCGGGGAAGTTCAGCGCGGTGATGACCGCTTGATTCGTCCCGCAGCCGGCAACCCATATTTTTAGCTGACCTGAGAACGTGCGATGTGACCAGTCGCCGAGGTTCTGGTTGAGCATCAGGGTTTGAAAGCCCGGTTCGTGCAGTCGCTCAAACTTCACAGGCCGCCAGGGGAATGGGAACTGGCCGTAAAAGGATGCGTTGAGCTCGTCAACCGTGTCTTGCGATTGGGCTAGCACGAGATTGCTGTCGTCACTCTTCATCATCTGTTTTTCTTCTCGAATAGTTTGCCTGTCAAATTACTTCAGACCTCTGTGTAACTGCGCATTTCGCCCATTGCGACCAACAGCTTGCGCTCTCCCGCGTATGGATTGCGCGCGTGTGCGGTGAGCACGTTGTCCAGCATCAGGATGTCGCGGGGCTGCCAGCGAAAGCTGACTTCCAGCCTCGCGTAAACCGACAGAATCTCGTCCATCACCGCATCCTCTATCCGCGAGCCATCGCCGTAATAACAGGCGCGCGGCAAATCATCTTCACCATACAGCGAGTAGAGAGACTTGCGCGTTGCGGCATCCAGACAGGACGTGTGCCAGTGTTGAGCCTGTGTGAACCAGCACATCTCGCCGGTCTTCGGGTGACTGATAACTGCCGGGCGAACCGAGCGCGTTTTCAACCCGCCGTTTTTCTTCCATTCAAACTCCAGGAAATTCTCGCCGCAAAGCTTCTCGACCTCGGCTCGCTGCGCGGTCTTGAAGACGGTCTGCCAGTCAAGCCCCAGACCCTCTCCGTAGTTGCGTACATACATGACCTGCCGCGCGGCAAACTGCTCTCTGATGTCCTGGTCCATTAATGCGTAAACCTGTCGGCTATCAACCAGCGGCGTCTCTCCGCCGACGAGCGAAGGTTGAATGCAACCGAACCAGACTTTGAGCGGCCAGCGATGATTGAATGAATTTTCGTTGTGCCACAAAACTTTTCTGTCCGCCGGGTAAAAAATCGGAGTGTAGACATTGCTGCTGATGGCCCCGCGCGGGTGCTCGCCGTTGTCTTTGAACAGTTCGGGACAGAGCGCCAGAGCAAATCTCTCAAAATCTGGAATCGGCTTAAGGTTGAAATCGCGGAAGAGCAGCGCGCCATGTTCGAGCAGCCGTGCCTCTATGAAAGCGCGTTGGCGGCCCGCCCACTCGACCAGATCAACATTCTCGGCGTCAGGTCGGAGCACGAGAGGGAGCCTCTCATCGTCGTCCAGATGCCCCGTCTTGACCAACTGCCCGCACGGCATTCTGACGGACTGCGGCTTGATGCTCTTGAACCTGTCGAAGCTGTTTGTGTCGGACTTGATGTGTTCCATCTTTGTAAATGAGCGTGACGCTCGCTAAAAAACGAAAGACTTACTGACCAGCGTCGAATCGCTGAGCGGCAGAGGGGCCGGGATCATGCTGTCCGGTCTGGCTCTGTAGGTTGTGTTGGGGATATTGGGAAGTTCGTATGACTGGTCCACCGCTCTGATTTTTATCGGCTGCTGCGATTTGGAGACGAGGCTCAACTCGATGCCCTCCGCCGGAAGAGCATAATAACGAAGCGACCAACTGTTAGGATGCGAACTCTTCGCGCCGGAGATTCCCTGCGTGACCGGCTTGCCGTTGACATCCGTCCCCTGCACTTCCGCATCCGCATCCACATAGAGCGCGATGACGGGAGCCTGTCTCGGCGAGGTGACGCGCACATGCAGGGTGCGCCCCGCGTCGCTCTTGTTATCGGCGAGCAATTCAATTTGTGGAGCAGCCAGCGCGACGGGCGTCGCTTCGTTTGTCAGGAAGCGCCACGGGCGACCGGGAAAGAAATCCGGCATCCCTTTGATGCTGGCCTTCGTCGAAAAAAACTGCGAGGTCCACTCGTCCGCTTTATCGCTCGTGCTCGCCCACACGGCCTGGCCCGTCTCTGCCTGCAAAGCATAAAACAGATCATTCTGTTTTGGATGGCTCGCATCGAAATGCGAAGTCAGACTCGCGGCGATTAAAAATCCGGCACAGACTGCCATCGCGGCTACCGGCAATTTCTTATTGATTCTGGCGATGAGACTGAGGTGCGGGATGAGCGCGCCGCACAGCACGGCGACTACGACCATGACCTGCGCGGATGAAGCGACCGTGAGGCCGACGAAGAGTATTTGAATGACCGGGATGAACAGGATGATGGCGGGAATCGCCGCCGCCATGAGCACCGCAGAGAGTTTCCATGAGCGCGGCGCTTCACGATTCCCGGACAACACGAAGAGCAGCGATAACAGGTTGAACAACAGCGCCCAGGCGAACAAATAACTCCCGCCCGGTAAAAACAAAGTGGTCAGTATTAGAAAAATCATCCACCAGATGAGCGCGCCCGCCCATAGATTCAGGACGCTCGTTCTCTTGCCGAACCACAGGTAAAGCGCGGACGTGAGAGCCAGTGTGAGGGCCACGAAGCCGACCAGATACAGCCTGCTGTTATAAGTGTCGCCAAAACTCATCTCGCTGTATTCGTTATGCATTGAACTGGCAAGTCGCCAGACGAGCGAGACGATTAAGCCCGCGCCGATCATGCTTAAGAGAAAAGCTGTGAAGCCCAACGCCATGCCTTTGAGCGTCAGACGCTTTCTTCGATAACCCAACACGATGCCCGTGATGAGCAGCAGGAGCAGCAGAACGGTGAAAGGCAAGACCCAGGATGCGGGGTAATGAACGAGGAACGCGCCGAGCACGTCGAAATAAATCGCGTTGCCGTTGGAGGTCGTTCGCAAGTCCAGGTCGCCGAAGTGGCGCGTCAGGGCGAGCGCGTAAGAGCCTTGATGTTGCAGGCTTCCTTCCGCGATGGTTTCGACGTTGTCCAGTTGCGTGTGATAGTGCGTTGATTGATCTATGTACGCGAAATTGAGTCCGGGCAAGCCCGCACGCTTGAAGACCGTCAAATCCGTGTTGTTCGGTAAGAGCCTGTACACTTCATACATGAGCGAATTGGCCGCCGGGCGGGGAGCCGCTTTCGCAAACTCTTCGATGAGCCACCTGTTGCCGTTGCTCGTCTCATACATCAAAGACGGCCCGCTGCTGCCGCGCGCTTCAAAATTAAGGACCAGCCCGATGTCCTGCGCGACGGGTCGCTCGTTGACGAAAGCCTGTGCGCCCAGTAACCCGACCTCTTCACCATCCGTGAAGAGAAAAATCACATCGTTCTTGAGCGACGGCCCTGCCTTCAGAGCACGCACATTTTCGAGCATGGCCGCGACCGCCGCGCCGTCGTCGCTCGCCCCCGGTCCCGTCGGGACCGAGTCGTAATGTCCTGTTAGCATGACGGCTTTGCTGTTACCGCTTCCCGGCAACCGGGCGAAGATATTTTCGACGCTCCCGGCAATCACAGGACTTGCGCCCGGCTCGCTCACCACCGTCGCCCGCTGCACTTCGGGAGTCACTCCCAGCGCCTTCAGTTGCGTGATGATGTAGTCTCTGACCGCCGCGTGTTCAGCCGAACCCATCGGATGCGGTCTCTGGCCTATGCTCTGGACGTGCATCATCGCGCGTCCCGAAGCGAACTCCGCCGGAGGCGCACTCGCCGCCACCGCCGAAGGCGCGCTCAAACGGTAAATCGTGAGACACGAGACGAGAGCCACAAACAGCAGGACGGCTATCCCCGCGAAAGGGCCTGTCTTTAAAGCGGGCACTAAAGGAAATGGCGCGTCAATTGAATTGGATACTTGAACAGTCATCTTATGAGCCTCACTTATCGCACAGGCCCCGGACAGAAATTGCGCGTCCGAGAGCAACGGTTGGTGCGTTATTTTAAAAGCCTTGAAGGGCTTTGACCTGTCTTCGGGGTTGGAAGAGTGACAAGAAGTTTTTCGTGTTGAGAGATGAGAAGGAAATCCCTTGACGGGTTCAACCTTCGTCGTGCAGGCACAGCTACCGCACTTAGAGCCGGAAGGGCTTCTACGCCTTTTTGATGAGCAGTGAAGAGCAATCTTAACGCCGACTGAAAGCCTGTCTCCGGCGCATCACTTCATGAGCCGATTGCTCGTTCACCGTTGTCCCCCTTGATGATTGGCAAAGATAAAAGCTTGTGACTCGACCACGCGCCAATGCTGCGTGATGTACCGTTTAATGAGCGTCACATTGAATTGAAGGTTCATCCGGCAAATCCGATTGCTTCAATCTCACGCCGCGACCCTTTCATCAATCTTCTCGACGCATTCCACCTCAATCACAATGCGAGCCTGGAAATTCACCGTCGTCAAAAGTATTTCCACTCGATCAGTATTATTAATCCGGTGGTCGAACACGCCCACAAAGTTTCTCAGCGGGCCGTCTTTAATCTTCACCTCGTCGCCGTGCTTAAACTCACCGCCCAGGTGAACCAGACCGTCGTCGCCCATCTGCGCTTTAATCAATCCGATGATCGAATCATCAACCGGCGCGGGATTGCCGCCGAAGCTGACAACGTAGTGAACTCCCCGCGTGTAATTTACTTTGTGCAGCAAAACGCTCGCGTCAAAACGCGCGAAGATGTAACGCGGAAACATCGGCCCGACGCCGTTAAGCAAGGTTCCGGTAAAAGGGTTGCGGCGGCGCAATCTCAACTTCGGGGAAAAGGTTTCCATCCCCCACGCGTTCAAGTTGTGAGCCGCACGCTCTTCCTGCTTGAGCCCGGTTTGAACGACGTACCATCGAGGAACATCACAGATTATTTCAGCGCTCATGACAGTCTCCAATCTTTGACAATCACTGAATGGGCTGGCTGAGAGACAGCTTCCCCCGCGAGAGGTTTCAACAGGACACCGGCCAGACATTCTTTCGTACGCTCACCATAAATGTGTACGAGAGACGTGTGCCGGTCAGAGCTATCCTTGTGGAGACCTCTCAAAGATTGTCATCCCGCATCGCTGCGCGGGCCATTTATGTTTTGAGAGATGTGATAAACGAGGAGATGAATCGGATGCTGCTGAATGCGGTAGAGTTTTCATAACACTAATCCTTCGAGAACTCCTTGAGTTTTTACCGCAGTTCACGCTAAGATGAGTGTGCTGAACAACACATCTTCAGTCGTAGAAATGCGGCTGTGGCTGTTTGTTTACGGGCTTCATTGTTACTTGCTGGTAACGGTGAGGCCCTTACTATTTCCAGGACATACAATACGAGGTATTAAGTTTTACCATCGCTTCATACTGTTTATTAAGCTATGAGTGATTTCGACTTCGATGAGAAAAACTGTCAAGGGTAAGAACTACTTTTATCAGGACCAATGAGGAATGAAGCCTGCAAATCAGCTTTACTACCCTTATCGTTCATAAAGCTGATCTTCGCGGGATTTCTATGCGTCAGGTGTATCATATTTTTGTCCCTCACGTCAATCTAAAACTACTGAAAAATCACTAATATTGGACCATCAATTGGACCATCAATTGGACCACTCGAACGCTCTCCGTAATTCTGGTCCAACCTCATCGCGAATGGATTTATGACGAGTCGCCCGGCTTCCGAAAAGATGGATTTTGACCGAGACTTCAGCGCCTTCATCAAGTATCTTTCCAGACCATCTTTGCCTGTCAACAAGGGCTTCAATCATCTGTCTCCTGAGCCTTTCCGAAAGGCAGGCGAAGGCGCGCGACGCACCCGTTGCGCTTCGCTCTGTTCTCAAGCATGAGCGTCCCGCCATGCGCCTCCGCGATTTGACGGCTCAAGATTAACCCGATGCCTGAGCCTCCCGGCTTGGTGGTAAAGAAGGGCACAAAAAGATTGCCGACATTCGCCAGGCCCAGCCCTTCATCTTCTATGCAGACCTCAAGCTGTGTCGCGTGGGTGTTCCAGCTAATCTCAACCTGCCCCCCGGTTTCAAGGGCCGCCTCGACCGCGTTGTGCAGAAGATTTATGAGCAGTTGTTCCAACTGGTCAGCATCAGCCTGAATCGTGACTTCCTTTCCGGGCGAGATGATGACGTTCAAGCGCGTTTCCAGTTTGACCACATGTGCGACCAGCACGCTCACGTCAACCGCTTTACGGCGCGGGGCGGGCAGTCGCGCCAGGCGCGCATAAGATTCCATGAAACGGCTGAGAGCTTCGGCGCGTGAGGAGATCACCGCGAGGCCGCCTTCCATATCATCGCGCCAGTCTGGCGGACGCGGGACGCAGGCCAGCAGGCTGGCGAGGCTTCCGGCAATTGATTTAATCGGCGTCAAAGAGTTGTTCAATTCATGGCCCAGGACGCGCACCAGAGATTGCCAGGCTTTCAACTCTTCTTCGCGTAAGGTGCGGCTCAGGTCCGTCAGGACCAGCAGGCGATGCGGGATTCCACGTTCACGAAAAGTGCGACGGCGCACGCCCCAGCGTCCTGCGCCGCCGGGAAAGATCATCTGCATAATATGCGCTGGCCCGCTCTCTTCGCCGCGCAGGCATTGAGCGAGGCCGAGTTCTTCGGCTTTGCGACCGAGCAGGCGCGGCCCGCGCTGGCCGAGCAGGCGTTCGCCCGCGCGATTGACCAGACGCAAACGCTCCCTGCCGTCGAAGGCAAAGACCGCGACTTCAATCTCCGACATCACGGCGCGCAGCAGCGCCGTCGCCTCCATCGCGCCGAGCCGCTGTTCGAGCAGAGTTTCTCCGAGCGCATTGACTTCGCGCATCACAGAATCCAGCGCATCATCATGATTGACGATGTGCGCGCGGATCGAATAGTCGCCTTCATGAAACGCCGCGAGCAGATTGGTGAGAGTTTGCAAAGGACGCACGACGCGGCGTCGCAATGCGAGCACGCAGCCGAGCCAGAGACTGATGATGATTAAAGAGAATGTCCAGACGGCGACCGGCGAGAAGTCGCTTTTGAAAAGCAGGATGAGCGAGGCGAGCACGGCGGGCAAGCCAGCGCCCAGAGCCAGCAGCACGACCTTGTGCTCATAGCCGAGCAGCCCTTTTCGCTTCGCCGCCGTGAAGGCGGCCCTGTCTGCGATGTCAGGCGTGCGGATTTCCGATCCTACTCCCATCGCAATATCATAACTCATATTTTTGGAGTCGGCGGTAAAGCGCGCTTCGGCTCAAGCCCAGAGTTTCAGCAGCACGATTGGCATTGCCCTCAAAGCGGGCCAGCGTTTTTTTAATGAGCAGGCGCTCGACTTCTTCGAGGCTCATCTCTTCCAGACGGCTGGCAGTGCTTCCCTGTGCATCCTGCAAACCGAGGTCGGAAACTTTGACGACTTCTCCCTGCGCCATGAGCACCCCGCGTTCTATCACATGGCTCAACTCACGCACGTTGCCGGGCCATGCGTGATGCAACAAAACTTTGATGGCGGCCTCACCGAATCCCGTCAGGCGACGCCGGTAACGATGCGTATAGAGGCGCAGAAAATGCTCCGCGAGCGGCAGAATATCTTCGCGGCGTTCGCGCAAAGACGGCATGTGAATCTCAACCGTATTGAGACGGAAAAGAAGGTCTTGACGAAAGCGCCTGGCCTCCACCTCCTCGTTCAAATCCACGTTCGTCGCGGAGAGCACGCGCACGTTCACACGCCGCGTTTTGGAAGACCCGACGCGCTCGAACTCGCCCGTCTCAAGGACGCGCAAGAGTTTGGTTTGCAGGCTCATGGGGGCGTTGGCGATTTCGTCCAGAAAGAGCGTCCCGCCATCCGCCAAATCGAAACGCCCGACCCGATCCGTCTTGGCATCCGTGAAGGCTCCACGCACATGTCCGAACAATTCGCTTTCGATGACGTTCTCGGAGAGCGAGCCTGCGTTGAGAGTGATGAGAGGCTTCGCCGCGCGAGGCGAACAAGCATGCAGCGTGCGCGCCACCACTTCTTTGCCAACGCCGTTGTCGCCCGTGATTAAAACGTTGGCTTCGGAAGGGCCTATGCGCGCGATGAGCGCGATGACGGGTTGCATCTCGGCAGACTCCGCGATGAGCGCGGGCTGGTCGCCTTCCTGTCGCAGCAGAGTGTTTTCCGCTTCGAGCCTTTGCCCTTTGCGTAAAGCGAGGCCGAGCTCGACCTGCGTGCGCAGGACTGCGAGCAGGCGCGTGTTGTCCCAGGGCTTTTGCACGAAGTCGCGCGCGCCACGGCGCATGGCTTCGACGGCCAATTCGACGCTGCTCCAGGCCGTCATGACGACGACGGGCAGCGTGCTGTCCAGAACCTTGATGCGGGAAATGAGTTCTATGCCTTCCTGGCCGGAGGTGGTGTCGCGCGCGTAATTGAGGTCTATCAACAGCACGTCGAAATCTTTGGCTTCCAGGAGGCGCAAAACTTCGTGCGGAGAGGTGGCCGCTTCAATCTTATAATTTTCGCCTTTGAGCAGGAGGCGCAGAGCCTCAAGCACATCCGGCTGGTCATCGGCTATTAAGATTCGCGGCATAATGTCACAGCGTTGAGATTGTTTTATTGAAGCCCAAGTTTACAGACCGATGATGACAAATAGCAAACTTCTCACTCGTTCAGCGGCCTTCTGTAGTCACTGCCAGGACGACGTTGTTGGCGCGTAGCGTCGTAGAGGTTGCGCGCTGCAAATCCGCGAGCGCTTTGTTGTAGTCGGTCAGCGCGTGCAGTTCCAGGCTCCGCGCGCTCGTCAGTTGATTTTCGCGTTGAAAGAGAAGGAACGTCGTAGAGCGTCCAACTTCATACAACCCGCGCTCGCCCTTCTGTTGCATCTCCGCGTTCTCGCGTGTGTCGCGCGCGGAGATGACTCGCTGGCGTGCAGATTCGACGGACTGCGCGGCATTGCGCACTTCAACTTCAACCAGTTGTTCCTGCGTCCTTGTCGCGACGCCGATTTGAGACTCGACCACGCGCGCGCCCGCGAGGTCCGCCTTCGCCTTACGGTTTTTGAATGGCAACTCTATGACGACGCCGACGACGATGTTGCGCGTGTGCAGGCTCGCCAGATTTTTCAACGTCTGCGCGAAGCCGCCGTCGAGGTTGGCAGGGACATCCGAACCAGTGATGGAACCCGTCGGTATGACGGGCGCGCCCGCCAGTCCGGTGGTCGAGACGGTGGCGCGAAGGTCTACGCGCGGTCGCGTTTGATTCGTAAAATATCTGAGGTCAATGCCGTTAATCTCTCTTTGAATACGCAGCCGTTCGAGTTCCGGGCGATTGGCCCGCGCCGTCGCCAGGGCGTCGTCCAGATAGATGGGCGCGTCGTCGAAACTAGGCTCGTCGGTCGGCACAATCGCCATCGGCCACTCTTTGGCGCGCGGGTCGGAGAGGATTAAACGCTTGAGATTGTTTTCCGCAATCGAGACGTTTTGCGAAGCGACGATTAATTCACTTTCGCGGCTCGCGACTTCCGTTTGCACTTCGGCGCGTTCGAGCGGAGCGGCAGCCCCGGCGGCGATGCGCGTCTCCGTCTGCTGAAAAAGTTTGCGCGCCAGATTCACATTGCCGACCTGATTCTGCTGTTCGCGCAACGCGAAGACCAAATCCCAGTAAGCCCGCTGGACCTCCGCGATGACGTTCATGACGTGGCGGCGAAACTCTACGTCCGTTTGCGACAGCACCTTTCGTTGGATGCTGATGGCGCGTCGCGGCGCATCAATCCTGCGATTACGCATCAACGGCTGTGTGAACTGCACGCCGAGACTCGAAGAGTAAAAGGGAGTGAGTTGCGCGAAGGCGGAACTCGTCGCCTCGCGCGTGTTGTTGAAAAAGAATTCGTACTGGCCTCCGCCCTGGCGAAAAGGTTTGACGATGGCGGCATTGAGATTCAGCGAAGTCGTCGTCAGCGTGCCCGACTGGTCAGAGCCGCCGAGCGTGCTCGCCACGGGCGTGACGCTGTTATTAATCTCCGGCGTTAAGCGGAAGAGCGGATCATAAAAACCTTCGAGCGAGTCGAGAACGGTTTCAGCCAGCTTGACATCAGTGGTCGCCATCTCGATTTCGTTGTTGTGCGCGAGGGCCAGACGCACGACATCTTGCAGTGAGAGCGCGACCGAGTCGCCGTTCGTCACGCCCAGGCGTCTGAGAGTCGGCATCGGCGGCAGGGGATGCGGCTGTAACAATGAGGTCGCAGATGTTTGATCCGTAGTCTGCTCCGGCGCTTGCCCTGAATTGCCGGGAGGTGCGTTGACACCGGGCTTCGCGTCCGGTGCCAAGCCGGGCGGCGTGACAGACTCCGGCCTCGTGCCGGTCTTTGTTGATGGGGTGAGATCATTTGACGGTGTGAGCGCGGGCGTTGTGCCCGGAGGCGTTTGCGGCTCAGGATTGGAGACGCCCGGAGGCCGCGTCGGGTCCTGCACAGAAGAATTTGGCCGCGTGGTTGATGGCGGCGTCTGCGCTGAAATCAGAGAACACGCCGCCAGTGCCAGCGCCAGTATGTTGCACGTTCGATTGAAGCGAGTTTTCCACATCACAGATGACCCGAGAGTTAAAATCCAGTCAGAGAGTTAATTGATGCTGCCCACTGCGACGACAGCCGCGACGCGTTCCGGCTCCAAGGCCAGTTCTTTATCCGTAATCTGCCCGTCCATAATATGTATGACGCGGTCGCTCTGCGCCGCATAGCGCGGATCGTGCGTCACCATGCAGATGGTCGCGCCGCCTCTGTGCAGTTCGCGCATCAGTTCCATCACGCTCTCGCCGTTGGAAGAATCCAGGTTGCCCGTCGGCTCGTCCGCGAGCAGGATGCTGGGTTGCCCTGCGACCGCACGCGCGACCGCGACGCGCTGCTGTTGACCGCCTGAAAGCTGGCTCGGCAAGTGTTTGGCGCGATGGGCCATCCCAACTTTTTCCAGCGCATCGCCGACGCGTTTCTTGCGCTCCGTTGAATTGATACCGCGATAAGTGAGCGGCAGTTCGACGTTCTCAAAGACGCTCAGATCGCCTATCAGGTTGAAGCTCTGGAAGATAAAACCGATTTCGCGGTTGCGTATCCGCGCGCGCTCCGCGAGCGACAGGTTGCCGACCGGCTCGCCCTTCAACATGTAGTCGCCCTCCGTCGGTGAATCCAAGAGACCGAGAATGGAAAGCAGCGTTGATTTGCCGCCGCCCGAAGGCCCGGAGATGGAGATGTACTCGCCATCTTTAATTTCGAGGTTGATGGTGGACAGAGCGTGAGTCTCCACCTCGTCTGTATAGAAAATTTTGCTGATGCCATCAAGGTGAATCAAGGGCTGTGCGGATGCGTTCATCTTTTCTCCTCTATCAAATCGTTTGGCCGTCTATCGCCATCCGAATTGGAAATCAACGTCGAAGGCTCGCGATGAGCCTTTGACGACTGAATCTATTTCAACTGAATGCGGTCCTGGCTGTCCCATGCGGAGGTATCCGAGACGATGACTTGATCGCCTTCACGAAGCCCCTCGACGACCTCTATGGTCGTGACCGAACCGCGACCTAGTTTGACCTGCGTGCGGACGGCGCTCGCGCCGCCGTTCTCAAGCTTGAACATGGTGATCTGGCTCTGACCCTGCGCGAAGGCCGGTCGCCTGACGAACAGCACGTCGGCGAGTCGTTCCATTTCGATGATGCCATCCACGCTCAAATCCGGGCGCGTGCCCTGCGGCAACTGTCCCTGGAGTGCCACGTCAACCGTCACCGTTCCCTCTTTGACAGAAGGATCAATGCGCGTCACGCGGCCCGCCACGACGCCGTTGCGCGTATCTATCGAAGCCGACTGGCCCAGAGAAATATCCTTCGCCTGAATGTCTGGAATCTTGAGTTCGGCCTTGAGGCTCGAAGGGTCCGCCACCTTGGCGAGATTCATTCCGGGCGTGACCTGCTGGCCCACTTCGACGGCCACCTGTTGCAGCACGCCGGAGGTTCCCGCCAGCACGCGCAGAGAGGCGACCTGATTGCGCCTGAGCGCGGCGAGCGCCCGCAGTTGGTCAACGCGCGCGGTTTGCGAAGCGAGTTGCGCCGTGGTGGATTGCGACCCGATGGCGAGACGCTTGCGCTCGATGTCGAGGCGATTTCCCATGTCCTGAACCTTGACGCGTGAAAGCTTCAGGCTCAACGCGGGAATCAATCCCTCTTTGGCTAAGGCTTCATCGGTATCGAGTTGGAGTTTGGCCTGGCTGTAATCGGCCTGCACCGTCGCCGTCCCGGCTTGCTGTGTCATCCGTTCGCTCTCCAGACGGACGCGCAAATTCGTATAGTCCGCCTCGGCAGCTTTAATCTGATACTCTATGTCTGTCGCCTCTTGTAGCAATTGCGGATTGATGAGTTCGACAATGACTGTGCCCGCCGTCACTTCCATGCCGGGCTGTACGAGGACACGCTCGACGCGCCCCTCGGACGGCGCGGGAATCAAACGCACCTGCTCCGGGATGAGCGTGCCGACGCCTCTAATCTGGCGCAGCATAGGCCCGCGCTTGACCGTCTCTATCAAGACACTCGTATGGTCTACGCTGGCCGTGGCTCGCTTGAGACGAGTCAGACCGAAGGTGATGAGCGAGACGCTCACCAGCCCGACGAGGCCGAACAGGATGTAGCGTGTCTTTCGCTTATTGGAACCAGTTTTTTTGCGTTGTACGTCCATCAGGTCTTCTCCGACAGACTCTATGTCAAACGCCGTACCAGTCCCCGGTAAACGCCTAACTGCTGAGTTACCTTGATTTAGCAATTGATGGGAAATCTCTCGCGGCTGGTTCCTTCACGATAATGGGACTGCGTAATCCCATAATCGAGATTTAAATTTAGAGGGTAAAAAGGAAGGGCATCAGAACATCCCCGGAGGGGATACATATGATAGCTGGGGGCATCGCCCCCGGTCCTCTCGCTACCACACATGCCGACCCTGAAAGGGTCGCATCTCAACATTGAAGTGCGACCCTTGCAGGGGCGGATGCTATGTTGGACCAGTAACCGGGGGCGCTGCCCCGGCTTCATATTCTGCCCTTTCAGGGTGAAGATGGCTTTTGCCGCGATTTGATTTTTGTCTCAACTAAACTTGCAACCAGCCAGCGATTCCCGTCGTCTATAAATTATACGGAGTCGGCTGTGTGCGTTTTACCTTCTCAAGCATGCATCCATGTTTGTTCGCTTTTGCATTGCGGGTTGGAACTTTCAAGCGGTGAAGCTGAGAATCTTCAAGGTAAAGCTCATCGGAAGTCTCAGGAACACTTGAAAGACTCCAATTCATTTACATTTCTTCTCCTGGTTTGACGACCATAGGGGGTCAGAAAAATAATGAAAGCCTTGCGTTCCCTTCCCGAACCTGTCCCTTCAACGCCATCTCCTCGCAAAGATATGGCGAGAGCCACATCCACAGACAGACCTGCCATCCACGAACAGGCGACCCAGGTCCTGGTGCGTGACAGAGGGCACTATGCATCATCTCTCGAAGCCGTCACAGGGGTCGCGGTATTCGATGAGCATCTACGATATGTCCAGATTAACGAGGCGCTGGCGCGGCTCAATGGATTGTCGGTCGAAGAACATCTGGGCAAAACTCTACATGAAATCGCGCCTCACGTCGCCCCCGTGCTGGAACCTTTGCTGGAGAAGATTTTTGAAACGGGCGAACCGGCTCTGAATGTCGAGCTTAAGAGTCAAAGGGCCAACCAACCCGGTCCCCCGCGCTACTGGCGGCTCTCATTCATCCCTGTGCCGGGCGACGATGGAAGGCCGCAGGGGGTCAGCGTGATGGCCGTTGAAATCACCAACCTCAGATTAGTCAAGCATCCACGGCAGCCGCACGCTAACATCATAGCAGCGGGCCAGAACGGCGGTCAGCTTCAGAGCGATGTTCCGCTGGACAGGCAGATTCGCGTTTTGAGGGATGTCTCCGCAGCCCTCTCTACGGCTGCGGAAATTCTGGAGCAGGCCCAAACGCGTGAGGGCACACGGAATCTGGACATCTCGAACGGGATTGATTTTTACGAGGAAGTACGTCGTTATGAAGACGCCCTCATAAGTCGTGCGCTCAAATTAACGGGTGGCAATCAGAAGCGGGCCGCGAGTCTCCTCGGCATCAAACCCACCACGCTCCACACCATCCTCAAGCGTCACAAGATAGAGCAGGATTGATTAAACCAGACGTGCATTAAGAAAAGCGGCTCATGTAGGGGCGGGGCGGTCCCTGCCCGTCGTGGCCGAAAGCTCGCTCATCTTGACCACAGAGCGCTTCTCGCGCGACGGGGAGGGACCAGCCCTGCCCTACAAACTTTCTTTGTTATTCAATCCGCTGTAAAAAATCCGCAAAAATGAATCGCCCGCCGATTTATTCTCTCAAACTATTCTCACACGCCGTCCAAAATTCTGTAGATTTTATGAATTTTCAATTACCGGCATCCTCAACTTTCCTTTACCTTCCTCGCTGCTCGGCGACCGCCTCAGAATTTTTTCAGTCGTGCATAGAATAAGTTGTGAGCGCTTTCGCGTTTCGACCTGGGATTCTGGCTTTCCGCTTGCTTTATCCAATTGTCGAGTAACAATTATTTCCAGAGTCAACGTCGGAGATTTTCATTAAATTGAATCTGGATTCGATTTCTCGGATTCGATTCGTCGAGTAACATTTGCAACTCTGCGACGTGCTGATTAACGGTGAGCGATGCGACAGAGACCATCGCCCATCACCAAGCAAGGGAAGAAATTAACAAATGAAGCGAGCACCTGATTGCGTAGTCGGATTGCTGGCTTCAGAGGAAGGGAAATATGAAAAGCAAGCTCAAATTTTTGACCTCGATGATCGCCCTGCTTGTCTGCCTGACCGGCACCGCCTTTAGTCAGGAAACGACGGGCGGCATAGAAGGCACCATCACGGACCCGCAGGGGGGCCGTGTCCCCGGCGTGACCATCAACGTCACGGGCATTGATCGCGGTTTCAATCAGACCGTGACCGCCGACGAGAACGGTTTTTATCGTATCAGCCAGGTCCCGCCGGGCGTCTACAAAGTCACCACGGTGGCGACCTCCGGCTTCGGTATTGCTTCACAGGATAACGTGAGAGTAGTGCTCGGCATCAACACTCCCGTCAACATCACTGTGCAGGCTGCCGGGGCCAGCGGCAGCGTCACGGTCACGGCCACCGATGTCTCGGCCATTGACCCGACCGTGAGTCGCATTCAAACTAACTTGACTGAGCGACAAATCGAACTGCTGCCCAAGGGCACCAACTTCACCTCCGCGCTGAAAGCCGCGCCCGCCGTCCGCGCAGAGCCTGCCGCTTCAGGTTTTCAGATTGACGGCGCGAGCGGTTCGGAAAATACCTTCATCATTGACGGTCAGGAAGTGACCAACTTCCGCACAGGTAATCTGAACGTCAACAACAATATTCCGTTTCAGTTCGTACAGGAAGTCCAGGTCAAGACCAATGGATTCGAGGCCGAATACGGCGGCGCGACCGGCGGCGTGATCAACGTTGTGACCAAGGGTGGTGGCAACGAGTGGCACGGCGAAGCCGGACTGCAATTTGAGCCGAGCAGATTCTTCGCTCGTCCACGCTCGATTCCCATCGCGGACCCGTCCACGCTTGGTTACATCACCGTCCAGAGGAGCAATTACAGTTTTCTCAACACCTACCCGACGGCGACCATCGCTGGTCCAGTAATTAAAGATAAACTGTGGTTCCTGGTCAGCGGTGCGCCGCAGTTCTTTCACACCAAGCGCAGCTTCGCCTACACCAACGGCGGGGCCAACTACAAGGAAAATGATCGTCAGGACTACGAGTTTGTCCGTCTTGATGCATCGCCGACGCAAAAACTGCGTTTGAACGGAACCTTCACTTATAACCCTTACAGGCAACACGGCGTGCTGCCGACCTTCAACACTCTGAACGGAGCCGGGAGCGCGACCAGAGCGCCGAGTTCGGCTTTTCAGAGCCAGTTGGGTGGTCGCACGGCGGCCACGAACGTGACGGGCAGCGCGACTTATGTGTGGAACTCCAAGGTCGTGTCTGATGTCCGTTTCGGGCGCAGCTATCTCAACGAGAAGATTGACACGGTCAACGGTCTCTACAGCTACGGCGTCCCGAACGTGACGCGTTTTCAGTGTGCCGCCTTCAACGCGGCCTTCCCCGGTTGCCCCTCATCTTCTTTCAACTTCAACGGGGTGACGACGAACAATAACATCATCAAGGACATCTCGATTCGCAAGACTCTGGATGTTGATACGAGTGCGCTCGTGGACAATCTCTGGGGTCGTCACGAGTTCAAGTTCGGCTACCAGCGCAACCAGTTGAGCAATGATGTGCTGGAGGGCTACGTCAAAACCGGACGCATCATTCTGATTCCCGGCGGTCAATTCTTTACTTCCTCCGGCGATCCCTTCGGCTTCGGGATTGACGGCAATGTGGGCTTTGGCGAACTGGTCCGCATCGGCACTTCCGGCAAGGCCGGGAGCAGCAATGATGCACTCTACGTGCAGGATTCCTGGACCATTAACAACCGGCTCACGCTCAACTTGGGTCTGCGTGATGAAAAAGAGAATGTGCCTTCCTTTGTGGCGGGTCGCCCCGACATCAAGTTCGGGTGGAAAAAGAAACTCGCGCCGCGTCTCGGCGCTGCCTACGACCTGTCTGGCAACGGTCATACGAAGCTCTTCGCTAGCTACGGCTGGTTCTATGATCGCTTCAAGTATGAATTGCCGCGCGGCGCATTCGGCGGCGACACCTTCACCGTCGGCTACTTCGCCCTGACGCCGTCAATCCCGGACGCGCTCTCCTACACACCGGAGTATGCACAGGCTCACTTGCTGAACTTTACAAACTTCCGGCAGCAGACGAACGATCCCAACGATAACCGCGTGGACCCGAATTTGAAGGCCGTGCGGCAGAGCGAGTTTACGGCGGGAGTCCAACACTCGTTCGGCTCAAGCATGATCTTGCAGGCTCGTTACACACACAAGCAGATTGACCACACCATCGAAGACATAGGCTATAGCGCACCCATCACCGTGGATGTCGGCGGCAGTGTGGGCCTCATCTCGGCGGGCGACGAACTCTACTTCATAGGCAATCCGGGCGAGGGCATCTGCGCCGCCGGTGGCTGTGGCAGGGAGAACTTCAAGCCCACTCCGAGAGCCGAGCGCAAGTATGACGCGGTCGAAGTTTCTGTTGACAAGCGTTTCGCGCAGAGATTCGCCATCAACACGAGCTACACCTACAGCCGCCTCTTCGGTAACTATCCGGGTCTGGCTAGCTCGGATGAGTTCAGCATCAACGGGACGGGCCGCAACAGCCCGAACGCGAACCGTCTCTTCGACCTTCCGTTTGTCGGCTACAAGATCGGCGGCACGCCCGACAATGGTCGCCTGCCGACGGACCGCCCGCACGTCTTCAAGTTCTTCGGTGCCTATACGCTGGATTGGAAGAACTTCCTCGGTCATAACTTCGACAGCGGCGGTCACAACCAGACGGAAATCTCAACCTTCTTCAACGCGGAGAGCGGAACGCCGCTCACCACTCGCGTCTTTCTCATCAACGTTGATTACATCCCGCTCAACGGGCGAGGTGACCTGGGCCGCACGCCGACCTTCACGCAGACTGATTTTGCCATCAGCCATAAGTACAGGTTTGGCAACGACGGTCGCTTTACGCTGGCTCTCGATCTCAACATCCTGAACCTCTTCAACCAGTCCACGGTGTTGGGCAAATATGAGGGTCTGCTTCAGAATGAGTTCGGCCCCGGCGACTTCGGCATTAACCCGACGGCCAATGACGAGTCGGGCAACCGGGCCTTTGCTCAGGCAGTCTTGAACGGGACCATTAGCCAGCAGAAGATACTCGCGCTGGTTTGCAAAGACCCCACTCTTGAAACTTGCGCCGAAGGACAGAATCCTGTTGACGCGCGCTTCAACCAGCCCAACCTGTTCCAGGGACCACGCCAGGTCCGTTTCGGGTTCCGGTTTATTTTCTAAACTGGTCCACTAACCTTAAAACCTTGATAGCCCATCCGAATTTCGGGTGGGCTATTTTTTTAGAGCAACTTGCCATTGCACATACGGAAGATTTAAACGCCAGGGTCGCAAAGGAAATCCGCTTCCTTACACTCAATCCTCATCTGCGCTATAAGTGTCTGAAAAGGCGGAGCACACCCTTCAAGCTTATCCACGTTATAGCGGTTTGCGATTGAGTGCGACTACGTGTCAGTCCCGCCTGCTTAAGCTGGGCGGGTCGTGGCTGAGATGGAAACCCGCCCAGCTGAAGCAGGCGGGACTGACCTGGACGCTTGTTACAGAGTCGCACTCAATCGCAAATCGCTATAGTGGATACATATGAGAGCCGGGAGCAGCGCCCCCGGAACCCTCTCCACCACACAATTCGACCCTGAAGGGGTCGCACACTCAAGGTTGAGGTGCGACCCTTGCAGGGCACAGGATGGCTTTTCAGGCAGCCTCTAACTGGTCTTCTCGCGCAGCTTCTTAATCATTTCCCGGATGGAATCTGCGTTGGGCGCGTCGGGTTTCAGCTTGAGATAAGTTTCCAGTTCATCAGCCGCTTCATGGTTCCGCTTGGTGTGGTTGTAAAGTAAGGCGAGTTGCCAATGAGTTTCGGGCACGCGATTTTTCCCCAACTCGTTGGCCCGCTTGAGATGAGCCTCAGCCTTATCGTACTGTCCCTTTTCACGCATCGCCTTGCCGAGCCATAATTGCGAGTTAACCGAGTTGGGAGAGATGGCGGTGGCCCTGTCGAACATGTCAATGGCCCCCACCAGGTCATTCAGATTGTAGAGGGCAACGCCAAGCGAGTAGAGACTCTGATACCCTTTTGGATAAACCTCTATCGCTTTCCTGAGCAGGATGACCGCCGCCACATACTCACCGCGCCGCGCATATTCTGTCCCCAGCCGCTCCAAAGCCGCGTAGTACTTCGGGAACAACTCGATAGACTTTTTCAGTTCCTGTAAACCCTGCGCGTCCCTCTTCGCGTCCAGGTCTCGAAGCGCATCTTCGTAAATCTTTTTCGCCTCCGTGGGAACCTCCTGCGCGAAGACTACGCCGGGCGAAGCGTTCGTGGCGACGCCCCTGCTCTCCTCCTTCAATCTGAGGTAGAAGTCCTGCTCGCGAAACTCCTTGCTCGAAGACGTGCCGGTGGTCGTCTGATGCGTGAAATTATTTATCTCCACGTCCTGCACCTGCTCCGTATAGCCAGTGCCCGTGACCAGCACCTTGATTTTGAAGTGGCCCGACGAAAGATGGTTGAAGACATAAAACCCGGAATTATCGGTCCGCGTCCGTGCGATTGTCTGGTAGAGATCATTCATCAGTTCAACGTACATCTGCGGGACCGGGCGACGCGAGTCATCGAAGACGTGACCGCTAATCTGATTTCCGGTCTGCCTCATGCCCGCTTCAAAGGGCGGGCGATGCTCCTTCGAGAAGACAGATTGAGGTGTTGAGAACACGGCGTTCAGCATGAACACGACGATGACGAATCTGGTTAATGGCGCGGGGTCACACATAGCATGGTCTCCAAATAATGTAAGTCCTGGCAACGCTTGCAGAGACATCAACCTCCGAGCGGTTTTCCTGATATTTTCAATCACGGTCGAGGAGAGCTAAACCGGCTATTAATTTGTCTGTGGGAAGATTCCCACATGTCCACAACGGACACATGAGAAGTCTGACAGGTTCACGTAGGTCATAGAATATTTCCTCTAATCGGTAGATGTCAACATTCATCTCATCGTCAACCCGGATGGTTTCGGCGTGCCGCGCGGCTGTCACCGTGTGAGAAGAAATAAAGCCCGCGCGAGTTGAACCGGCGCGGGCTTTCAATTTAAGTTTTGGCACGGAGCGATAGTTACTGGCCGTTGCGACGACCGAAGACGGGGTGGCTCGTAGAGCCTGCGCCGCGCCGATAGTAGCCGTTGCCGCGCCTGTGAAAGCGGCGGTCGCTGTCATGACGCTCGCGGTATATCTGGCGGTTTAAATCGCGCCTGTCCTGGTGTAAATCTCTGCGCTCATCGCGCGTGATCGTCCCGTCCGAACGGTAGCCGCGCCGCTCTTGCCGAATCTGCCGCTGGCTCTGGCGCAAGCCTCGCGCTTCGTCTCTGGTAAGCTGCCCGGAGCGGATGCCACGCTCAATCCTCCGGCGTTCATGACGATTGTTGTGTCCCTGTCCAAACGAAGTGGAGGTTAAGCCCAGTAACAGGACTAAGGCACTGAGTAGCAGTAATTTTTTCATTGGTCAAACCCTTTCCATGAAGTTCGATTTTGTAAACTGATGGCAATTTCCGGTTGACGGCTGCCCGCACACCGTCGGAGAGAGTTCAGTAATGTAATCCGACCAATGAATGTATCAACTGCTATGCCATGCCGGGGCAGTCATTGTATGACCCGATAAGCGTTAAGAATTCAAACAACAGCATTTCTCTTACGTCTTCTGCCAGGGAATACCGTGGTTAAAAGCGAACACACGGTGCATGCTTTTTATGTCTCTCCCGTTGAAGTATTCGAGTCAAGAGTTTTCGTTGGATGCTCCTCATTGATTTCTGTCACAGGGATGTCCATCGTCACGATGAGTCCTCCCTGTGGATCGTCCAGCAACGCGAAACAATGCTCGTTGCCATAGAGTTGTGAGAGCCTCTCGCGCGTGTTGGTCAGCCCCACACCTCCCTTTGATTGACCGCCGAGATGTGCTCCTCTCTCCAGCCCGCCCCCGTTATCTCTGACGCTCAAGCGCAGCATGCCGTCACGTCGCCGTGCCTCTACTTCTATCTTTCCGGGGACAGACCTGGGGGCGATGCCGTGCAGAATC
>DASYML010000192.1:0-5637 GCA_036009045.1 Pyrinomonadaceae bacterium | reverse complement strand
CAGAGTTAAGAGTTTATTTGAAGACGAGACCGATGCTGAAGAGACCATCGTTACGCGTGCGATGACCGCTGGTGGTAGTGGTCAGACCTGTCGTGGTGTTGTTGTTTCTCTCGAAGACAGGGTTGTAATCGGCTGCGAGTCGAATGGCAACGTTCTTGTGAACGTCGAAGTCAACACCGCCGCCGAGCTTGAGTGCGAAGTCCGTCTGGGTGTCCCGGATGCTGTCACCGAAGGCCGTCGCGCTGACCCTGGAGTGATTCGCGCCGAGCAGGCCATGCACGAAAGGCGTGACCTTGCTGTTGTCACTCGCAAAACGGTAGTGCGGGCCAGCCATGAAGTTGTAGGTTGAAAGACGCGTGTTGACGGTGGTCGTCCCCGTCACCGTGCCGATGGTCTGGGTGACGGTGAAATCCTTGTTCTTGTAGTGGCCGTCAATGTTGCCTTCAATGCCGAAGTTCTTGTTGACAAAACCCGTCACGGAAGTGTCGAACCCGTAGCCCGTCTCGCGGTTATTAGCATTGGTCACGGTGATCGTCGGGTCGCCCGTGTCAATCGTGCCGATGTCAATGCTGTCAACCGAAAAACCAGCCGCGACTTCAACCTTGTGCTTGTCCTGAGCAAAGCTCATGGAAGCACAGCAGGCGATAAACATCGCCATCAGTATAACTTTCCGCATGTAATTCTCCCTTTCCTTGTTGGCTAAGATTTAAGGGAGGTCTCATCTGGAGAGACCCCATCATTAGGAAAGCATTAGATAGAAGCACAAGGGCACGAGTTGCCTGCCAGTTGCTTTTAGTTTTATTCACAATTGTGTCTTTTTTGTAGAAAAACGCAGGAAAAGCACGGATGAAAAAGCAGACGCCAGATTCGGATGTCAGATGTCAGCTAAATATTTGGACCAGCATCCAACATCTGACATCGAGCCTCTGCTTTTTCATTCTTCATTCTTTTCTTTCAGTTTTTCTCGCTTGATGCCGTGAGGATTGGAGGAGCGCGTCCCGCGCTTGCGTGTCGAGCGTTTGCGTTTGAGAGGCTGGCCCAGTTGGTCAACGGAGCGAATCGGCTGAAGGTCCGACGCCTCGCCTTCGGGGTCGTCGAGGCGCGTCTCTATGTGCTCCGGCTGAGTCGCAGACGCCTCATCAACTCGTGAGGAACGCGCCGCTTTAAACTCCTTTTCTGGACCAGTATTCCCGGCATCATTAGACTGGTCCGTTTGCGCGCCGTCGCCCGCGAGCGCGCGCTGGCGAGAGAAATGTTCGACGATCTCTTCGGCTGTTTTGCGACCGACGAAGGGCGCGAGTTCAGCGACGCTCGCATTCGAGACGCGCTGAATCGAACCCAGATTCCTCAGCAGCCGATTCTTACGCTTATCGCCGACGCCCGGAATCGCCGTCAACTCCGAAGTGAAATCGCGCAACTCTCTACGCTTGCGGTGATAGGCGACAGCGGTCCTGTGCGTCTCGTCTCGAATCATCTGGATAAAGCGCAGGACGGGCGAATGCTGGTCCAGAAAAACGGGTTCGTGTTCGCGTCCCTTTTGGAGCAGGTGCGAGATTTCATTATGTCGCCCGCGCGGCTTGACGACGCCGATCATGGGGATGGCTTCGAGGTCCAATTCACGCATCGCCGCACCGGCTGCGCTCAGTTGCCCTTTGCCTCCGTCAATCATGACGAGGTCCGGCAAAGGCTTCTTCTCTTCAAGCTGCCTGCGATAGCGACGAAAGACAGCCTCCTGCATCGAAGCGAAATCGTTCGCGCCCTCGACCGTCTTGATTTTAAACTTGCGATACTCCGCGCGATTCATCTTCCCGTTTTCGCAGACGACCATCCCCGCCACGTTCTCCGCGCCGGAGATATTCGAGATGTCGAAGGATTCTATGAGCGCAGGGAAACGCGGCAACTCCAACACCTCCTGCAACTCTTCGAGCACGCGTTCCATGTCCGGCTTGAGCACGCGGAAGCGTTGCTCGAAAGCGATCTTCGCGTTCTTCTCCACGAGGTCAATGAGGTCTCGCTTCTCTCCGCGTTTGGGGTCCAGAATATGCACGCGCCGCCCCTTGCGCTCGCTCAAAGCCTTTTCCAGCAACTCTCTGTCAGCGAAGTCTCCCGGCACATGAATCTCTCTCGGCACATAGTCCGTAGAGTAATACTGCGTCAGCACCTCGCTCAAAAACGCGGACGGGTCGAACCCTTCATCCTCCGGTAAGTCTTCCCAGAAAAACTCTCTGCGCCCCACGACCTTCCCTTCGCGCATCGTGAACAGTTGCAGCGCGAGCCGCGCGCCCTCCCTGTAATAACCGAAGATGTCCACGTCGAGGTCCGCGCTCGTCGCCATCTTCTGTTGCTCCGTCAACGTCTGCACGGTCTTGCGCAGGTCTCTATACTTCGCGGCGATCTCGTATTTCATCTCCTCGGAAGCGGCCATCATGCGCGCTTCCAGATCATCCGTCAGTTCCTTATTCTTCCCTTCCAGAAAGAGCCGCACATCGCGCACGGCCTCCGTGTATTCGGCGGGCGCGCATAGCTCCCTCACGCATGGGCCAAGACAACGCTTGATGTGATATTCGAGACAGGGACGCGGAAGTTTCCCGTCAATCTCTATATCGCAGGAGCGCAACTGAAATTTGCGATGGACCAGATCAATGGTCCGGCGCGCGAGGCTCGCTGGCAAATATGGACCAAAATAGAGAGCGCCGTCGCGCTGTATGCGCCGCGTAATCATGAGGCGCGGAAACGGCTCGTTGATCGTCAACTTCAAATGCGGATACTGCTTGTCGTCCTTCAAGAGCACGTTATAACGCGGCTTGTGCTGCTTGATGAGGTTGGCTTCAAGGACGAGCGCCTCAACCTCCGTATCCGTGACGATGAATTCCAGGTCCACTATCCGCCGGACCAACTCGCGCGTCTTGCGATCATGCCCGCGCCCCGACTGAAAATAGGACCGCACACGATTACGCAAGTTCTTCGCTTTCCCGACATAGATAATCTTGCCCGCCTCATCCTTGTGCAGGTAGACGCCGGGCGAAAGGGGTAAATTTTGCAGTTTCTCTTCTAAGCTCACTGCCGTAATAATGGTCCAGATTATTCGGAAGGGGATACCTCTCATAATATAGCTTAGACGGAATCGGAAGACCACAGAAGCGAAACTACCGCGCGCTTCCCTTTGCGCCTTGGCGCCTTGGCGTGAGATATATTGCTGGCGAAGACGTAAAGCTCTTAAAGAATTACGCTGGCGCGGTTGCCGCTCCAAAGCTGAGAGGAAACAGAACGTGCGCTTTCCCTTCAAACTCAGAGCCGGAAGAGAATTCGATGCGGTGGGTTTTGGTCTCAACGCGGTGGACCATCTGGTGGTCGTGCCGGAGTATCCCGCTTTCGATACGAAGACGCGGCTCGTAGAGCATGTGCAGTCGGCGGGCGGGCAGACGGCTTCGGCGATGGTGGGGTTGCGGCGTTTGGGTTTGCGTACGGCTTACGCGGGGCGCTTCGGTTCGGATGCGGAGGGGGACTTCGGGCTGCGCACTCTGAGGGATGAAGATGTGGATGTCGAGTTGGTGGAAATCATCGAGGGAGCGCGGACGCAGTTCGCGTTCATAGTGATTGATGCGCGGACGGGCGAGCGCACGATTATGTGGAACAGGGATGAGCGACTGGCTTACAGCGCGTCGGAAGCGCCCACGGAGTTGGCGTCGCGCGGGCGTGTGCTGCATCTGGACGCGCATGATCCGAGGGCTTGCGCGCGTTTGGCAGGGGCCGCGAGAGAGAGCGGCACGATTGTCTCTGCGGACATAGACAATATCTATGAGGGACTGCCGGACCTCCTGCCCTTGATAGACATCCTCATCTCGTCCAAAGAATTTCCGCGACGCTTGACTGGCATAGGCGACATGCGAGCGTCGCTCATCGAAATCAAGGAGCGTTACGGTTGCGCGCTGGTCGGAGCGACGCTCGGAGAGCGCGGCGCGATTCTCTACCATGAAGGCACCTTCATGGAATCAACGGCCTACGCCGTGCCGGGCGGATGCCGCGATACGACGGGCGCGGGCGATGCCTTCCACACGGGCTTTCTTTATGGACTGCTGCGCGGCGAAGAGATCGAGGCCAGCCTGCAATTCGCCAATGCGACCGCCGCGCTCAAATGCAGGAATCTTGGCGCGCGCGCGGCGCTCCCGACGGAGATGGAACTGAGCGAGTTTGTGAGGCAGAATCCACCAACGCCTTAAAGAAAGATTGAAGGACCTCTTGTCTTGATGCAAAATGTGAGAGAGTTTTTCACTGATGCAAATGTTCGCGGAAGAGTTTGAGGACGCGTTGCCATGCGTCCTGTGCCGCGACGGGGTGATAGACCTCCGGTCTCGTGTCGTTAAAGAAAGCATGGTCCGCATCATAGGAGATGACCTCGACCGGCAGGTTGTGCTTGCTCGCGGCATCCTCAAGCTCCTTGACCTTCGACGGCGTAATCCAGTTATCGAGCTTCGCCGCGATGAAGAGCGTCGGCACGCTCAGTTGGGCCAACTTCTCTTCTTCTGGAATATCGCCGTAGAAGGGGGCCGCCGCGCCCAGCGTCTCTATCTCACAGGCGGCTCGGAGCGCGAATGTCCCTCCCATGCAGTAGCCGGTGATGCAGACCTTTGAGACTCCATACGCGCTTTGCGTCTCTGCTATGGCCCGCCGGATAATATCCAGCCCGTCTTCCGTGGTCAGTTCCTGCATCATGCGCGAGGCTTCCTGAGTGTCCCTGGCGGTCTTTCCTCTGTACAGGTCCGGCGCGACGCACACGAATCCCTCCGCCGCATAGCGCCCGGCGATGTCGCGCATGTGGTCGTTAATCCCCCACCATTCATGAATGAGGATGACGGCGGCAGCGTTTGTCTTGGCCGAGGCCGTGTCGGCGGAAGTCTCCATCCCGGCTGGAAGAGCGACGAAGGCGCTGGTCATCCCTCCGTTTGTTTCCAGGTCCAATTTTGCTGTTTTCATTGTGAATCAAATCTCCCCCTGGGCCAAAAAGTTGAAGAAGCCGTTGGGCCAACTAAAATTCGAGTCAACGAATTGGCCCGTCACGGCCCGGATTATATGGCAAGCACGGCGGACTTCCCAACAGCGAAAATTTTTGGACCAGAATAATGGCAAAAGCCTCCAACGCTCGCGTCTATTAGTCTGACTGCAAGCCATGACCAGCCAGTTACTCCTTAATGGACAGAGGCTTTGGATAATTAAAGGTCCGAGAAAACTAACGGGCCAGTTGTCCCATGTAAAAAAAGAAGTACCGACTAATGGCTGGATGCGGAATTATCGTCTCGCGATTTGTCACAGAAGACACCGGCTGATTTTGCTGGGCCGCTCTGTCAACTGCATGATTCCCCGGCCTTCCCTTAAAACCCCGCGCTGTAATGATGATTATGGCGTTCCAATCGAATGAGGAGATAGTAAATGAGTAAGCTGAGATTTACCTTGAACATCCTGACCGTTCTCGCCATTACTTTCGTTTGTGTTTCGTTCGCCCAGGCACAGGCGACGCGGACCTGGGTCTCAGGCGTCGGCGATGACGCCAACCCCTGCTCCCGCACCGCTCCCTGCAAAACTTTCGCCGGAGCCATCTCCAGGACCGCCGCCGCTGGCGAAATTGACGCCCTCGATCCG
>DASYML010000191.1:0-20166 GCA_036009045.1 Pyrinomonadaceae bacterium | reverse complement strand
CGACGGCCCTGCGCGTGCTTGGCGTTGGGGCGCTCGCCGCATCAACCACATGTTCCAGGACGAAGCGCAGCGCGTCCCAGAAGTTCGTGCCGCCGCCGAGCCTTTTGATTTCCTTGATACGCCTTTTCAGTTCGGCGCGGTCGGAGGTTAAAGGCGAGACCACCTGCGTCGTCGCGGTGAAGGTCACGATGCCGATGCGGTCTGTGGGCCGCGCGGCATCCACGAAGCGTTGCGCGGACTTGCGTATCAGGTCCAGTTTGTCTGCGGTCGAGCCGGAAAGGTCCAGTAATAAGACCAGATCGAATGGAGCCTCCGCCGAAGCAAAAAACTTTATCTCCTGCGGCTCTCCGTCTTCGAGCACAGTAAAATCCTGCTCGTGCAACTCGCCCACGCTGCCCTTTGCCGTGCGACTGAAGACGCTCACGTTGAGATCAACGAGGTCCGTATCAACCTTCATCGTCTCAACCGTCTCCACAGTCTGCGCGCAGACAGAAGGCGCAAGCGAGAAGTAAAAAGGTAAAAGTAAAAAGGCAAAGGTGAGGCGAAGACCGCTTTTATTTAATAGCTGGCTGCTCTTCACTTTGACCTTTGACCTTTTTACTTTTGCCTTTTCACTTCGCATAGTATCCATGTTTGCCGCGAGCGACGGCATCCGGGCGCGCGACCGTGACGCGGATTGCGCGCCAGCGCCCGTCGCGCACAGTCTTCGTCGGACGGTATGAGAGGCTGTAGACAGTGCCGAGGTCAGCCACGACGTGTTCGTATGCACCCGCCAAATCTTCCAGCCGTTCCACTTCATAGAACATGCCGCCGCCCGCCTCCGCCATCTCCTGCATACGGTCGTGGCCCATCTCAAAGGCTTCCGGCTGCGTGTCTTCCGGGCTGAGGGCTTCGTATTCCGTATTGAGCCAGAGCGTATAGAGCACGCCGTCAAACTCTCTTATGTGGCCCATTAATTCATTGTAACCGAGTTTCGAGCCGCCCTGACCGTGGACGCCCGGAATCGTCCCGTCAAGCCCGTCGCTCATCAGGACGATGGCCGTGCGCCGCGACTCCCTCGTATCCTTTAAGACCTCATTCATGGAGAAGTCCAGCGCGTCATAGAGCTTCGTATCGCCGCGCGGAGTTTCAATGACGGCGATGCGGTCGCGCAAAGATTGCCGGTCCATCGTCAAAGGCGAGACGACGGTCGGGCTGCCCGCGAAAGTTATTACGCCGATGCGATCAGCGGGACGCGCGGCATTGATGAAACGCAGCGCCGCCGCGCGTATCAACTTCACCACGTCGCGCGTCGAACCCGACATGTCTATTAACAGGACCAGATCGAAGGGAGCCGAAGCGGACTCGAAATGCGCTAGTTGTTGTTTGACTCCGTCCTCGTAGAGTTTGAAGTCTTCCTGCGCCAGTCCCGTCAGGCCGCGACTCGTGCCGCGATCCACCACGCTCACGTTGAGCGTGACAAGTTCCGTGTCCACGCGCAGGACATTGCCCTCGTCTATCTCCTGCGGCGCGGAAGAATCCGGCGCGGCTGGCGTCCCAGCGCCGCCGTTAGCATTATTCTGCGCGCCTTGCAGCACGGGCGGCCTGCGCTCTGCCTGCCGCGCTTGCACTGTCGCATCCGGCGAGACTTCCGGCCTCGCTTCCTGCGACGTAACGGCGTTGTTGTCCGCGCCCGGTGCGACGTTGGGGGCAATCAAAACATTGCCGCTCTCCGAGCGCAGGAGCACGCTGGTTCCAACCCCGCCGCCCGTGGCCCAACGCAGACTATGCAGGCCGTTGGTGAGCGTGGCGGGCTGCGTGTTGGCTGACGCGAAGGTATTGGTAATCTCTCCGCGCAACGTGCTGGCGCGCAGAGCGACGCCGCTCGTTTCTGGAAATTCGGCGCGTATTTCGCCCGATACGGTTTGCACTGAGAGCGATGCGGGCAGACCGCCCAGCCTGACGCTACCAGATGTCGTGACGATTTCCGTGCGCGCACGGCGAGGGATGTGAAGCACCAGGTCTATACGCGCGCCCTCTTCTGCGGAACTTGCCTTGACGACGCTGATGGAGAGCGAGCGGTCCGTTCTCCCTATGATGACGGGCGAGCGACGCATGAGCACACCCTTACTTTCCCTGAGCGCCAGAATTGAGACGTGTGCTTCATCCCACACTTCCACTATGACGCTGCCACGCCGGTTTTCTATGTGGACCACTCCACTGTCAGGCAAGTCCGCCCGAATCCCCTGGTCCTGTGTAGCGGCCAGAACGGCGGGAACCGGCCAACAGAGAAGCCATCCGAACACCAGCAAACCTCCCGCGAGCATCCTTCTCATGCTTATCTTCATCATCGCCCCTTTCCCACAAGGCCAATTCCAGGACCAATATAACTCCAGCGCGAAACGTCGCGCATAACCCCAACCCCTCGAACCCGACTGGTTTGTTGCCGCATGCCTCACCACTGGTTGGCTGAAAAAAGAGTCAGGAGTCTGAGAGTCTGGAGTCGTGAGTCAGAGAAAGACTGAACTTTGTGGATAAGTTAAAGCCTGATGTTTCAGATTTAAGGCGACTGTTTTTGACTCTTGACTCCAGACTCTCAGACTCCTGACTCTCTACCCGCACGGTTTCAAGAAATCTTTGTAACTAAAAATAAATGTAAAGCGCGAACAACCGCGACATTAGAGGCGTACATCAAAGTAGATGCAAGACCAGGGGTGCTCGGCCTCTTTTACGGATAGCATCCCGAAACTTGAGAGAAAGGGAGGCGCGAGAAGTCATGGCAACATATAGAGACCCCGTGCGCGTGTTTGCACCACTGGAAGTGATTGAGCGCCTGCTGGAAATCAGAGCCGACGCAGGTTACTCTCCTGCTGTTTTTCTAACAACGCCGGATGATTTAGCGGCGTGCCTGGACGCATACGGCTTCGATGTTTATGCTTTTTCAGATACGGCAAGTGAATTTCATTTCGGGGATTATCGCGCACCGCTCGCGCCGGGCGGCGACCGCGCGCATAGTTCTTTAACGGCGCACTAAAGCAAGATAAGACAGAGATTAGAGGCTGGGGACTAGAGACTAGTTAAAGACAATTGTTCTTGACTAGCCTCTAATCTCCAGCCTTTAGTCTCTTTTCCCATTCATTTCGTCGTTTTGATGATGAAAAAGGTGATGTCGTCGGTCGCGCCGCGCCCGCCCGTCCATTTGAGCACATCGTCATAAATGAAGTT
This sequence comes from Pyrinomonadaceae bacterium, assembly GCA_036009045.1. GTDB lineage: Bacteria > Acidobacteriota > Blastocatellia > Pyrinomonadales > Pyrinomonadaceae > DASYML01. The sequence goes on along the minus strand of DASYML010000191.1, from coordinate 16,962 downwards.
AATCAATTCTTTGGCGCTCAGATGCCTTCCGGCGCGCACGGTCTGTTCCAGACGCTCGCGCTCGTACTCCTGCCCGCTCTCGTTATTCGCCTCCGTCACGCCGTCCGTATAAAGGACCAGGATTTGGCCCGGCTCAAGCGCCAGATAATATTCGTAATAACGCGAATCCCTGAACATGCCGAGGGGCAGACCGCCGCGTTCTATGAAACGCGCGCTCCCGTCTGCGTCCATCAGAAGCGGCGGATTGTGGCCCGCGTTGGTGTAGGCGAGCGTCTTGTTCGACGCGTCCAGCACGCCGTAGAAGGCCGTCACAAACTGGTTGCGCTCGATTGATTCCCAGAGCAGATAGTTGACCTTCGACATGGAGATGTGCGGCGCATAGCCGATGTGCGTCGCGGCCCTCAAACTGGCGCGCAGGAAAGCCATCAGGAGGGCCGCCGGAACGCCCTTGCCGGAAACGTCCGCGATGACGAGGCCGATCTGGTCATCATAGATTCTGACCCAGTCGTAATAGTCGCCGGAGACCTCTTCGGTCGGATAGTTATAAGCGCAAATATCGAACCCTTCGAGTTGCGGGTCCGAAGCCGGGAGCAGTTCTAACTGGACCTGCCGCGCGACTTCCAGTTGTCCTTCGAGACGCTTCTTTTCGATAAGCTGCTGGTGCAGCATGACCTTTTCGATGATGATGGCGACCTGCGCCGCCAGGAGCAGGAGCACTTCCAGATCATCATGCGTGTAGGCATTCAACCGGTCGCTTTCAAGGTCGAAGACGCCGATTACCTCATCATTCGAGATGATGGGAGCGACCATCTCGGACTGTGTTTCGGGTCGCGCATTGATATATCGCTTATCGTTGCGCACGTCAGGAGAGATGACTGGCTGGCCCGTCACCGCGACATGCCCGATGATGCCCTCGCCCATCTTCAATTTGAGGTCCGTCAAATCATCTATGTCGTAACCGCGCACGGCCTCCGCGTGAAAGACTGTCGCATCCTTTGGCAGCGCAGCCTTGTTCGAGTTATAGCACCTCAAGACGTAGATTCCGGCGGCGTCGTAAGGCACGAGCGAGCCGAGCGTGTCCATCACCAGATGCAGGACTTCTTGCAGGTCCAGCGAACGACTGATCTTCTGCGTAATGTCCAACAGCAGGCGCAGCTTATCAATCACGGTCAGCCCCGCCGCCAGCATCGTGATGTCTCCCGTTCCCTCAGCCATCTCAACATTATAAGGTCAAACCATAGTCCAAAGTCCAAGGTCCAAAGTCCAAAGTCAAGAATTATCAAACAGACTTTGGACTTTGGACCTTGGACTTTGGACTATTCTTTTATAGCGTCATCCGTCATGAGGGCGAATTCGAGGGATGCGGCGGGGTGATGGCGAAAGAAGTCGTTGACATCGGACGGGAGATTTAATTGGGCCAATTTCATCCCGCGCGCGGCGAACATTTCGCGGTAACGAGCGACGGCGCGATCCCCTGCGGCGTCCGGGTCGAGCGACGCGACGACGCGAAAGCGTGCCATCGGCGCGAGCCATTCCTCCTTCAACCCGCCCGCGCCGACCAAGCCGACCGCCGCGAATTTATGGGCCAGTAATGTGAGCGTGTCCGTAAAGCCCTCGACGAGGTAGATGATTTCGCCGCTCGGCAAGGTCGAGAGCGCGTCCACGTTATAGAGCGAAGGGACGCCGCCGCGCATATTATGCCAGCGAGGCTCGACGCCCGCAGCCGTCGTGCGCGCCTGCAAGTAAACGGGCTGGCCTTCCAGGAAAAAAGGAAAGAGCAGCCGGTGTCTGTAAAACGTCAGATGCGCCTGCGCGTTGAAGAGGCCGCAACGCTGTAACTCTTCGAGCGTGAAATCATCCAGCATCCTTCGCATCACGCGGCGATATGCGCGGCGCGGAAAATAGACTATTCCCGCCCTCTTCATCGTCCCTTCATCTATCCCGCGCCGCGCCAGATAATGCCTGCCCTCTGCCTGTTCTTCGCGCCGACAGACATCCAGGAATCTTTCGCACACGACGCGCAAACGCTCAACGCCCAGAGGCTCCAAGGCTTCAGGCTGGCCCGTAGCGGTCTCGGCATCAGGCTGAGCGCGCCGCGCTAGCGATAGCTGCTGCGGCGCGTTCGCATTGATGCCAAGCGCGCGCGCCATCTCTTCCACGGCACGACTGAAAGAGACATTGTGCATCAACTCGTAAAAACGAATCGCGTCGCCGCCCTCATCGCGCGAGAAGCAGTGAAACAGACCGCGATGTAAATCAATGGAGAGACTGGGGTGTCCCTTCCCGCTATGCGCGTGTGAGGGGAGCGGGCAGAGCGCCTGTAATCTTGGACCACTAATGCGCCCTTCGGGGCAGAAACGTTGATAGAACGAACGATAATCTATGCGCGCCTTAATCTCCTCGCTCAACTCGCGCAGCCGCATCTTGTGTCGCCCGCGTTGGTCCATAAAAGAAAGACAGAGGCTGGAGGCTGGAGGTGAGAGGCTGGTTAAAACATCTTTGCTTTGACCAGCCTCTAGTCTCCAGCCTCCAGCCTCTCTCTCAAGCGTGCGTTAAAGTTCTCGTAGCGTCGCCGTAGTTCTTCCGCGTGATGCTTTTTATATTCGTCCCAGAGGCGCGAGACCTTGATGCGATACTCGGCCAATTCGCGGCTGACGTTGAAGTGTTGCGCGATGTCTCTGGAATTCTTGCCCTGTAGGACGAAGCGGCGCAGGGCTGCGTAGGGGACGAGCGCGGCTGCGCCGACGGCATAGGCTGCCTCCTCATCCGCTTCGTTGTAATCGCGCGCGACCGTCTTGCCCTGCTTGTTCTGCGCGACGATGGAGAGACGGTTCGCCTTGTGGCCTAGAAAGACATGGCAGACCTCTTCCATCAAGGTCGCGTTGTTGCGCTGCCGTCCATGCTTCGGATTGAGGATGACCAGCCGCCAACCGTTGGGCAAAGGTCTTGAGGCAGTCCCGCCGGACCAGGAACCAGAGCCGTCTCCGAGCAGGTGCTCGCGCGTCTCTTCCGAAAGACCCTCGATCATCTCAAAATCAATGACCATCAGCTTGGCAAACTGTGCGAGGGCAAAAGGGTCTAAAGGCTCTGCCTCGCGCACGCCCGCGAAATCGCGCAGGCCCAGCGCGCGCAATTCATACTGTCTCCCCTTCTGCGTTGGCGGCAAAACGTGTTCGTCCACAGGAAGATTATAACCCGCCTCTCAGTATGGTTTCATCTCTTGGGTGGTTTACAGGACCAGTTTGAGAAATAAAAATGGCCGCGCTGCAAGATTACAACGCGGCCACTCGTCTCGTGCCGAAGGCTCGTCAAACTTTTGGACTGTCGTGAGCGACGCGCGCGCTTCGCTTACCTGCGGCGTTTGCGCGTCTCTTCGCCCGGATGGCTGAACTGCGCGTAGGCGACGCGGAACAGTTCCGAGAGCGCCTTGGCCGTCTCCGGCGTCAGGTTGCGGTCGGCCCTGAGATGCGCTTCGACGATCTCCGGGGTCGCTTCCTGCGGAAAGTAGACGACGGGCTTGGCCTCGTCGCCATCGAGTTGACGACCGCCGCCCATGATGCGCTCCATAGGGACGTTGAGCCAGGCCGTGAGCCGCGCGATGTTGTCCGCGTCCGGCTTGCCCGTGCCGTTCTCTATCCGCGAGAGGGTCGAGGCGGAAACGCCTGTTTCATCAGCCACGTCTCGCAGGCTCAGGCCCGCTTCCTCACGCTTGCGGCGGATGGCCCGTCCAAGCTCGCCCGTATTCACCAAACTTTTACCATGTTGCGCCATTTTTGGCCTCCTTTCGGCGCGTCTGAAGCCCTATACGGGCAAACCCGCGCCTCTTTCACCTCCCAAACATAGCACAGGAAAATTTTAGTTGCAAGACTTTGTTTTATACTTGCAACAGCGACGGAACAATGGTACACTGTTTCACGTATGAAACAGGTGAGATGAAACACCTGTCGGAAACAGGGAATTTCGGAACGAGGAAACGGACGTGAGCACAGAGTATATCTGGGAAACATTCGATAGCCTGTTCAAGACGGTGCATCGCCAGAGCACGCGCGTGGAAGAGTTGGAAGCGCGCATCACAGACCTTGAGCGCCGACTTGAGGAGCGCAACGCGACGACGACCGCCAAACCGTCCGCTGCCGCTCAACCCTTTAACGCCGTCAACGAGATGCCCGCAGAGCGCGCGGCATAATTGAAGAAAAAGAGTTTTTGGATTGGAGGACCTGAAAAGCCATGTCAGCAACTATCACAGCCGGAACAGACAAAAAAGCGATCATGCGCGATAAGCGCGCACAGGGCATCGCGGCGATGGGCTTAGTGACGCGCGAGGGCGATCATTTTCGCATCGCCACGCCGAGCCTTCGCGGGCGCAAGAGCAGCTATGAAGTCTGGCGCGACGAGGCTGGAAAGGTGCGTTGCTCCTGCCTCGAATATGAGGAGCAGGCGGCGCAGGACTCCTCCTTCCGTTGCGAGCATATCCTCGCAGTCAAGCATTCGCTTCTGGCGAAGAACACGGAAGCAGTCACACGGCAACAGCAGCCCGCTGACGCGCCACAGCCAACCACGGCTCTCAAGGCCGAGATGGTTGAAACGGCGGTGGCCTCTATGGCTCAGCCCAACACAAACACAAACGCATCCGAGAAGCGTGTCGCGCGCGAGGCGAGGCAGGAAACCGCGCCCGTAGACGCACGCTCCGAACGGAAGATGAACGAAACGACTGAGACGCCGACGGCTGAGGTTTTGACCGCAGAGGTTGAGGCCCCGGACGCTGCAACTCAAAAGGTTCGTTCGCTTGCGAAACACACAACAAACGAGGAGCAAGAAATGAAGAAGCAAGAAAGAAACGCAGTTGCCACGGGCGCTGCCATCGCAGAAGAAGAGTCGCAGGACATGTCGCTCGCGGCGGAACCCGTCGCCAACATCGTCCCGCTCGCTTTCACCAACACCCTGCGCGCGCTCAAGCAGCAGATTGACCCGAACTTCATCAAGACCCGCGAGGGTTGGACTGACCGCCAGGGCAATACGCACATGGTCGAGTACGTGGAGTGGCACGCCGTCGCGGACATTCTGGACCGCATCGCGCCGACCTGGCAGCACGCCGTTCGCAACATCGTGCAGATTGGCGACATCGTCGCCGTCACCGCCGCCATCACCATTGACGGCGTCACGCGCGAAGGCGTCGGCACGGGCACGGCGGACAACGAGACGGGCATCAAGAAGGCCGAGCATGACGCTTTGAAGCGCGCCGCCATCAAGTTTGGCATCGCGCGCGAGTTGTACCAGCGCGAGTCCGATGTCATTGAAAAGCAGGGCGCTGTCCAGCAGGGACAGTTTCCGCGCGACCCCCTGGCTAAGTCTATGGCGGACCTCGTCACGCCGAAGCAACTCGGCATGATTCGCGCGCTGGCGCGCGAGGCCGGTGTGGACGTAGAGGAAGAGTGCCAGAGCGTCTTGCGCTGTAAGACGGACGAGCTTTCCAAGCGCGCCGCTTCCAGTTTCATAGACCACCTCAAGGGTCTCGCCAATGAATCCGGGGCGGACACCATGCGCCGCGCGAGCTAAGAGAGATCAGCAGTGCGCGGTGAGCAGTCGGCGGCAGTTCTCTTTGACACTGCTCACCGCTCGCTTTCGGGAGGTATAAGGAAATGACGACTGAGGAAATGTTGGAGCACATGAGGCCGCTCAACCTGGAGCTTGATTACGCGGACGACTCCGAGGCTGTCTTGCAGGAAGCATCCACAACGGTCGGGCCAGAGGTTGAACACGAAACAGAAGAGACTGCGGACCACGCGGAAACCAGGTCCAAAAAAGAGCAGATCATCGCGCTCTATGAGAGCGGCTTGACGGACATCGCGCAGATTGTGCGTAAGGTCTCGGCGCGTCCCTCTTATGTCGCGCAGGTCTTGCAGAGCGCCGGATTGATGACCGGCTACTTCGATCTCTACACGACGACGGCGAGCGAGCAGAACGTCTACACGCGTTTCTTTCGCAACGTCCTGTCGTTCAAGACGGTCGCCACGGCACGCGAATCCGTGCAGAAAATTGACCGTCTCTACAACTACTTCGAGCGGCTCGGCGACCGCGCGGGACAGCACCAGGCGATGGTCCTGGCCCTGACGGGAAAGAACCGCGCGCGCTGGAGCGGCAAACAGGAAGAGTCACAAATTTTCAGTGAATGGCTCAACGCACATTAAGAGCCGAACAAGTATCACAGGGAACATAATTGGCCCACTCAAAAAATCTTGAGCACGGGCAGGTTCTTGAAAGGTGAGTTTCAATCAAGGCTTGAAACTCACCTTTTATTTAAAAGTCTTAGGCGCAAAACATCCCTCGCAGCAGCAATCCGATTTTCGCAAAGTTTTCAGAACCAGCCACAGAGCGCACAGAGGAAAGTTGATGAGGAGCAAGCTTGCTTCGCCTTTCTCGTCCTGTTCTTTCTCTGAGTCCTCTGTGCTCTTTGTGGCTCATATCGCAATCCTCGCAAATGATACGTGTGCCGTCTGAATCTCTCAGTCGCACACGGACGAATTGTTGAAAGGAGCGAATCCATGAAAATCAAACATCTCTGCCTGCTCGCTTTTCTCTTTCTGCTCTGCTGCGGCGGTCTCATCATCTTCGCCGTCAAAAACGCGCGCGCCGACGCGCCGCAACAGACGCCCATCTCTGAACAGATAATCGCCCGCGAGAAGGCCGCGCAGGCCGCCTGGCAACGCAGGGACAAGGCGTTCTGGACCGATTATGTGGCCGACGATCTGACGGCTTTTTTCCCGCAGAGTCCATATCTTGAAACGGACCCGAAGACCAATTTCCTGCCCAAGTTCGAGCAGTTCGCGGAACAAATGAAGATAGTGGACTATGCGATGTACAACCCGCGCGTGCAGGTCTACGGCGACACTGCCATCCTCACCTACACGGAGGGAGTGACGGCCAACACGTACGGTCGCACGATGAGCTACACAGGCAAAGTCACGTCGGTCTACAACAAACAAGGCAACACCTGGCGCTCCGTGCATGTCCACGAGTCCATCAATCCGGGGGCGCAGTGACGAAAGTGGAAGGGAGAAAGGCGCAGGGCGCAAGTGGATAACGAGAGCGAAGTACTGTTCGCTCTGGCTGGACCTTTTATGTTTTTCATGAAACTTGAACGGAGGATAATTTGATGCTCAATAAACTTTCGGTCGTGACGATACTGGTGCGCGATCAGGATGAGGCTTTAGAGTTTTACACGGAAAAACTCGGACTCGAAAAGATGGATGACGTGCCTTTCGGAGAGGGCAATCGGTGGCTCACCGTGACGCCCAACGACCAGAAGGATTTGCAGATTTTTCTCTGCAAGGCTGACTCTTTCGGTATGGATTTAATGGACCACGTAGGCAAAGCGCCCTCCTGGGCCTTTGGGACGGACAACTGCCGGGAGACCTACGAGACCTTGAGCGCTCGCGGCGTCAAATTCACGAGTCCGCCCACGGAGCAGCCCTGGGGCATCCAGGCCATCTTTGAAGACCTCTACGGCAACAAGTTTTCCATTGTCCAGGAACCGCAGAACAGCAAGTAGGAAGGCGGAAGGATGAAGGATGAGGGGGTGGCTATGCAAGACGCATAGTTACACTTTCCGCCTTCATCCTTCATCCTTCATACTTGCTCTTCTCCCTCTCGTGATAAAATTCGCGGCATCGGAAGTCGGTTGAATTAAACGAGCGAGGGGAGGCGTATGATGCCTGCGAAGAATGAGGACTTGCATGGCAGCGTGCCGGATAAGGCGGACGTTGCGCTACTGTTGATTGATGTCATCAACGATCTTGAGTTTGACGAAGGTGAGCAGCTTATCAAGTACGCGCTGCCGATGGCGGACCGTCTCGCCGCTTTGAAGAAGAGCGCGAGGCGGGCGGGGATTCCCATCATTTACGTCAACGACAACTTCGGCAGGTGGCAGTCAGATTTCAACAAGCTGCTCAAGCATTGTTTGCAAGATGAAGTGCGCGGCAATCCCTTGGTCGAGCGTCTACAGCCGGAGGAGGAGGATTACTTCGTCTTAAAGCCGAAGCACTCAGGCTTCTTCTCCACCACGCTCGACACGCTGCTCGAATACCTGCAAGCCAAAACGCTCATCATCACCGGCCTCGCGGGCAACATCTGCGTCCTCTTCACCGCGAACGACGCCTACATGCGAGACTTTTATCTCGTCGTCCCTTCTGACTGCGTCGCCTCCAACACGCCCGAAGAGAACGAACACGCACTGGAACTGATGTCGAAAGTCCTCAAGGCGGATACGCGGCCATCCACGGAATTGGACCTCGAAAAATTGAAACGCGAATCCGCGCGCCAGCCCGTTGAGACGAAACCCAGACAACAATCCGCGCAGTTCGCTGAAGAGGCCGAAGCTTCCACGGTTTGATTCAAGACGATATTTAAACGAAGAAGAGGCCGCTCCCGAAAAAGAAGCGGCCTCTTTGATTTGTCAGGTTGATGATTGAAAGTTTATGGCTGCTGGCGTCCACGCATGGCTGCGGTCATCGCCAGTTCGCGCGCGCGCGGCAGGACATCAATCGCTTTCGAGACCTGCGGATCATCCTGGACCAGCACGCGGTCTGCGGAGACTTTGCCGTAAGCCGCTGTGATAACGTCGTAACGCAGTTGGAGGCCGACGAAATCGCGGTTGTGGTCCAACTGGGCCAACAGATTTTTCCATGACGGCTCTTTGCCCACAAACTCCTTGAAGGCTTTAAAGACCGCATCGTTGAATGGAAAATCCGAGGCTTGAAGGTCATGCTCGAAATCTATCGCGCGCTGCCACTTGTACGTCTCGAAGCCAGAGATGCGGCCATTGACCAACTCGCGCGAGAAGAAGAAGAGCGGATTCAGGAGACGCGCCTGCGAGGCATTGACGGCGCGCGGCTTGACCGTTTCATCCGGCATGATGCCGCCGCCGCCGTAGACAGGGCGGCCCGTGTCCGTCTTGCTCTCAGGCCCCGTCGGCTTCGCTGGCTGCTGGTCCTTTTCGTCAAAGCGATTCGAGCCACCGTGCGTGTAATAATCGTAGAAGCCGCCGTTGGAATAATCGCGCTGAATCAAGCGCCCGGAAGGCGTGTAGTATTTGGCAGAAGTGAGCGTCAGCCCCGCGCCGTACTCCAGCGGGATGATGCTCTGGACCAATCCCTTGCCGAAGGTGGTCTGGCCGACTATCAGCGCGCGGTCGTGGTCCTGCATCGCTCCCGAAACTATCTCGGAGGCGGAGGCCGTATTGCCGTTGACGAGAATCACGAGCGGCGTCATCTCCGGGTTGGGATTGCCGGACTCGTAAGACTTATCCGTGAAACCGCTGCGCCCTTTTTGCGTCAAAATCAATTGACCGTTGCGCAGGAATTTTTCCGCGACGCGAATCGCCTGGTCCAGAAATCCGCCGGGATTATTGCGCAGGTCCAACACCAGCGAGGTCATTCCCTGCTTGTGCAAGATTTCCAGAGCCTCTGTCAATTCGTCTGTCGTCGTATAGTTGAAGCCGTGCGTCATGTCCACATAACCGACGCCGGGCCTGAGCATGTAGGCATCTGGAATGGAGGGCTGCGGGACCGCGTCGCGCGTAATCTCGACGGTCTCCGGGCGACCCGTCGAGGCGCGTTCGACCGTCACTTTGACGACGGAACCGCGCGGGCCTCTAATCTTGTCGCGCACTTCGAGAGACGATTTGCCGCGCATCTGGTTGCCGTCAACTTCGATAATCTTATCGCCATAGCGAAGCCCCGCGTGCGCCGCAGGTGAATTCTCGAAGGTCGCCGCGATGTATGTGTCCGTCTTTTCTCCGACGGTGTAGTTCTGGATGGACGCGCCGATGCCGAAGTATTCCGAACGCTGGTCCGTCTTGAGTTCGTCAAACTCTTCGCGGTCGTAATAGTTCGAGTGCGGATCGAGCGAGCGCAGCATGCCTATAATCGAAGATTTGAAGACGTTGTTGTAATCCAGCTTTTTGCCGTCCACATAATTATCTTGAATAACGGTCAACGCTTCGGCAAAATCCTGTTCGACGCCAGCCGTCGCGTTGCTGTTCGGACGGCTGCGCGCGGGGCGGCGACCCGTCGTCGTGGTCGCGCCCGACGGCGTTTTGCCGGTCGTGGTGCTGCCGACGGGTGACTGTCCCTGCTGCTGCTGTCGTTGCTGCGCGACGACGAAAGCGGGGAGCGAGAGAGCGACGAGGAGTAATGTTGACAGGGCGAGCGAAAGTCTGTTCTTCACTGCTGGAAGCCTCTTGAAAATTGGTCTGAAGTAAATAAATTTGCCTCGGTTAGCGACCCGTTCCGAGCAGGGTCACCGGGCGCATTGTCCATCTGCATAGTAACGGATGCAGCGCGGTCGAGCAAGGTTGCGTGCGTGCGCCGGGCCGCTGCGATTTTCACCCGCGAATCACGCGCCTGAAATGGTCCAAAAACGCGTGCGGCTCAAGACCGTTTGTTTTTCCCTTCTCATTCCTGGTCCAACTATGTTTAGCTGTTATCGGGATTTTGAAAGGTCCAATTATTCAACGTTTGAGAATTTCTCATGGCTAAAAAAATCGGCACGAAGAAGCGTGCGGCCAGCGCCGCGCAAAAGGGACGTAAAGTTAAGCGCACACAGGCGAGCAAAACTCTCGACTCGTCTTTCGAGGGGCAACTGCGAGATGCCATCAACGCTGTTGATGTCGCCAACTCTCTGACCGCGCCGCTCACGCGCTCCATCGAAAATCTGTTACGCGTGGCCGCGCAGTCCATCGGCTCAGACGAGGCGTCCGTGCTCGTGCGCGATGGCAACGAAGGCGGCTTGAAATTTCTGGTCGCCATCGGCAGGGTCGCGGACAAGTTGATGAAGGTACGCATTCCGCCGGGGCGCGGCATCGCTGGCTTCGTCTTTTCTTCCGGGCAGCCGATGGCCGTCGCGGACGCGGCGCAGGAGGAGACCTTCTACGCGGAGGTGGACCGCGCGACGGGCTATTCGACGCAGACCTTGCTCGCCACTCCCTTGCGCGCGGCGGGCGAGATGGTCGGCGTGCTCGAATTCGTCAATCGTCTGGGCGAGCCTCCCTATCAACCTTTCTCGCCGTCGGAAATGGACCAAGCGGCGCACTTCGCGGACGCCATCGGCACGCTCGTTGACGCGCACGAAACATCCGGGCTGATTGAGACTCTGCTTGAACGCTCTATGAAAACCATCGCCCGTTCAAATCTTGAAGGCGAGGCGAAGGGCGGCGTTGACCTGCGCCGTTGGCTCAAGCGCATGCGCTCCGCTCCTGAGCATAGAGACCTCATGCAGATGGCAGTCTCTTTGCGCGACATCGCCAGCCGGGGCGATGCGGAGCGCGAGTTGTGCCGCGAAGTCCTCGAAGCGCTCGCACGCTTTACCGAAAAGCGTTCCTCTTTGAGCACCAGTTATCTGGGCTTTTAAGACCATCAGCCTGTGCGGAATTCTAAGGAGAGCCAAAGAGCATGACACAGTCTGATGCGGCGTTTGAGGCGGCGGCCACGCTCGCGGATTTATGGTCCATGATTCGTCCCGAAATTATCTGGAAGGGACGCACGGGGCGCGGCGTGCGCGTTGCCGTCGTGGACAGCGGGATGGATGCCAGACATCCCGCGCTCGAAGGCAAGGTCAGGGAGTCGGTGGAGGCCATCGCGGAGGGAGGCAAGATCGTTTTCCGCGCGTCGTCTTCGGGCGATGCTGCCGGACATGGGACGGCCTGCGCGGGAATCATCACTTCCGTGGCTCCCGAAGTAGAGCTTTACAGTGTCAAGGTGCTTGGCCCACACGCATCGGGTTCGGGCGACATGTTTTTGGCGGGCCTCGATTACGCCATCAAGCAAAAGATGCAGGTCATTAATCTCTCACTGGGGACGACCAAGCCGCAGTACTTCGCACCGCTTCACGACCTGCTCGACAGAGCCTATCACGCAGGCTGCATCGTCGTCGCCGCCGCCAATAATCTGCCGCAACCGAGCTATCCTTCCATCTTCTCATCCTCGCTCGTCTCCGTCAGTAAAAGGGAGGGAGACAACCCTTTCGATTTCGGTTATCGCTATGGCGAAGTGATAGAGATGGTCGCGCCCGGCGTCGGGGTCCGCACGGCCTGGCCCGGCGGCGGCTATCGCCAACTAACCGGCAACAGCTTCGCCTGCCCCCACATCGTCGGCATCATCGCCCTCATCATGGAAGCCTACCCGGACCTGACCCCCTTCCAGGTCAAGACCATCCTCTACACCATCGCCCGCCAGAACCAGAGCCAACAAAAGGATAAGGGATGAGGGATGAAGTTAAGAGATTGACTCATTTTCCTGAAGTTGTAAGGGAACTTCTCCTGGTTGCAAAGGAACTCGCCTGATTCTAAAGGAACTTCTTTTGGTTGCAAAGGAACTTTATTAGGTTACAAACGAACTTTATCTGGTTGGGAAAGAACCTGGTGAGGCTCTAAAGCAACTTTCCCTGGTTCTCTTACAACCTGGCCTGGATTCAAACAATTCACTGCCATAAGAAATCGAACGTCCCAACATCCCGGCATCACGCAATTCGACAACATCGCCATTTCCGCGCCTCGGAAGCCGCTTCACCCGCGCCAGGATGTCATGACCATCAGTGTCCCTGCGCGCGACGAAGCCTACGATGGGAGGACGCGGGATGGGTGTGTGTATGGAAGCGACGCTTGAGGAAGACTCCTGCGCGCCGCGAGGTAAAGGCTCGTCTTTGATGGTCGCCAGCAGGACGCGATAATTGTCCGCGAATCTGGAGCCGTCCTGAAAATCAATGCGGTTGATGTATTGCAAGAAGGCGGGAATCTCGCAGGCGCGCAGGTACAGAGGTATCAGCCGTTCCTGTCGCTCTGTGATGTCAATGTAGAGTGTGACGTATCTTTCAACGCTGACCCATTCCGACTCAGCCGATTCGGGCGACATGATGAGACAGACTTTGCGGCTGCGCGGCAAAGCATGTTCGAGACGCTCAGGAATTGACTCGCCGGGTTTGATGTCCCAGGGTGCGTAAAAGACTTCCAACTTTCTGCCCTGCCAGTGCTCTCCTTCGAGCTTCGTGGCGAGTTTAGTAGCCCACCCTTCATCAGACCGGTTGTAGCTGATAAAGGCGTCGTACTTGTAATCATTCGTGAGCGTCATGCCGTGAGGCTCCTCTGCCCTGTGCTGTCAGCGTGCCAGTTCATGCTCGCCCGGATTATAAACGAAGCCCGGCTGATTAAGTAGAAATCTCTTAACCTTCTTCGACTGGCGCGCTCGCTTATTTCCAGGAGGCGCTGTCAAATCTCCCGCCGTAGGCTCTTGACGTTTGTTTTGGGGCGTTCGTAGAATGACTGATGAACTATTTTCGCGGGTGATCGTAAAAGCTTATGCACGATGGCTCGCCGTCGCTCGCGGGTTCTTTCCGGCGCGTCGGGGCAGAGAGAGAGGGACGGCGAATTTGAGTTTTTCAAAGAGCGCGTTCGTGCTGTGGCAAGATGAAAGACCTAGTCGAAGGAGTTTGAACGAAGATGAGTAGTCCATACAATCCACAGGAACCGCATTATGAGTCGGAGCCGTCTGAGACGATAGACGATTTGATGCTGCATGAGGCGGACGAGTCGGAGCATCATGATTCCGGCGCGCGTACCGCATCGAGCGTGCGCGACATCGCTTCGCGCATCCCCGAATCACTGAGCGCCATCGGACGCGACATCAGTCGCACGATAGAGCGCGCCATCTCTGCAAAGGACGATTACGTGGTTGCCGTTAAAGTTTCGCCAGAGGCACAGGATAAGCTGGAACAATTGGTCCAGGCAGGCGTCTTTCGCAGCCGCGCCGAGGCCGCTGCCTACCTGATAGACGAGGGCATCAAGACACAGGTCGCGCTCTTTGAGCGTGTGCAGCAGAAGCTTTCCGAAATCGAGCGCCTGCGCGCCGAATTGCGCGGCATGGTGAAGGGCGCGGAGACGACGACCGGCTCAGGCAGCGTCTAAGCTTATGAAGACTTCGGCTTGTGGCCGCCGCTCGCGCGCCTTTTTCAGCGCACAACCACGCGCCGTCGTTCTGTTTCAACAGCAGTGGATAAACAACAGCGCGCTTCTTCGAGAGTGGCGGCGCGCTTATCTCATCCAAAAGAGCCTTTCAGCAGAAGATGCCTTTCGTAGCATCCCGAAATCTTCCTCTCCCCTCACGATGCTGCGAAGGGATGGCCCGCGCCCATCGTTTCCCGCGCACGCTCGTTGCGCCCCCTTGCTCTCCCTTTTTGCGCTGGCATTCATGAGCCATTAAAAATTTATCCGAGGTCAAACGTGTCTCAAACATTCCAACTTCCGCGCACAGAGATTGAACAGTTCACGCTCGACAATGGTCTGCGTGTGGTCCTCAGCGAAGACCACTCGGTGCCGGTCGTCTCCGTCGCCGTTTATTACAACGTCGGCTCGCGCAACGAAAAAGAGGGCCGCACGGGCTTCGCGCATCTCTTCGAGCACATGATGTTTCAAGGCTCCGAGAACGTGCCCAAGGCCGCGCACTTTCAATATATCTTCAACGCGGGCGGCACGATGAACGGCACGACTTCGAGCGAGAGGACCAATTATTTCGAGACACTGCCCGCCAGCCAGTTGCCGCTCGCCTTGTGGTTGGAGAGCGACCGCATGCGCTCGCTCAAGGTGACGCAGGAGAATCTGGACAACCAGCGCAACGCCGTTCAGGAGGAGAAGCGACTGCGTTATGACAACCAGCCTTACATCAATGCCTACCTGCGCCTGATGGAGATGGATTTTAAAAATCCCGCCAACTCGCATTCGACTATCGGCTCGATGGAGGATTTGGACGCGGCGACCGTCGAGGACGTGCGAGAGTTCTTCCGCATCTACTACGCGCCGAACAACGCAGTGCTCACCATCGTCGGTGATTTCGACACGCAGGCCGCGCGCGCGCTCGTCGAAAAATATTTCGCCTCGATTCCGAGCCAGCCCCCGCCGCCGCCAGTTGATGTCAGCGAGCCTCTTGAGGTGGGCCAACGCGAGGACACATTTCTGGACCCGCTTGCGCCCTCGCTGGCCTTCGCGCTCGCCTGGAAACTTCCCGCGCGCCGCACGCCGGATTTTTACGCCATCGCGCTGGCGAGCGATCTGCTTTTTGAAGGCGACAGTTCAAGGCTCTATCAGAAACTCGTCAAGGGCGAAGAGTCCGTCATCAGGATTGACGGCGGAGTTGACGAGCGTCGCGGGCCATCGGGGCTTTACGTCTTCGCGCTGCCAAAGCCTGACAACGACGTGGAACAGATTCGTCAGGCCGTGATGGAAGAGATTAAGAAGTTGGCTATCGAAGGGCCGACGCCCGAAGAGATGATGAAGCTGCGCAACGGCATCTGCAACGACGCGGTGAGACATCGCCAGTCGTCTCTTTATCGCGCGCAAAGGCTCGCGGAATATACGCTCTACGACGGCGACCCGAATCTCTTCAACACGGAACTCGAACGCTACTTGAGCGTCACGCCCGAGCAGATTAAGAATGCCGTCGCGCATTATCTGGACACTGAAAATCGCGTCGTGCTGGACATCATCCCGACCGGCATTCCTGAAGAGGAAGAGGAAGAGACTCCAACGATTGCCGCGACCCCACAGATGGCGGGCGAGCCGCAGCAACCGGGCACGCCGCCGCCGCAAGTGCCGCCAGCGCCTCCCGCAACGCCGCAGGGCGCTATGACAGAGCGTGCGACGGGCTTGACCGCAGCAGGACCGCACCCGGAACAACCGCAGCAACCCGCAGACGCGCCCGCGCAGACCGAGCCTGGCGCTCAAGGCTAACGAGCGTCGCTTTTCGTCTTCAGAAATCATATGAATCAAACAGAAGAATTTCGTCGCCAGCAGCCAGCGCCGCTTCCGCCCAGGCCGCTCAACATTCCGGCGCCCTACGAGACCGTCCTGCCCAACGGGCTGCGACTCGTCATCGTGGAGGACAAACGACTGCCGCTCGTGAGTTACCGCCTGTCCTTTCGCACGGGCGATGCACACGACCCTTTGGATTTGCCCGGACTGATGGAGATGATGACGGGCATGTTGACGGAAGGGACTGAGTCGCGCAACAGCCGCCGGATTGCGGACGAGACCGCGCGCATCGGCGCGATGCTGACCGCCGGAGCGAACGCCGATTACACGACCGTCGCGGCCTCCTCGCTCTCCATCTACGGCGACGAAGTGCTCGGACTGATGGCTGATGTCGTGCTCCACCCGTCGTTCCCGGAAGACGAACTGGACCTCGCCAGGGAGAACACGAAGGAGGGTCTCAAGCAGCAACGCGCCCAGCCATCTTTCCTGGCGAGCGAGATGCTCGCGCGCGTGATCTTCGGCGAACATCCATACTCTATTATCTCTCCGACGCCCGAATCTATTGACGCGATGACGCGCGAAAAACTGGTCCAGTTTCATCGCCAGACGTTCGTCCCCTCCAACGCCGTCTTCATCGTCGTCGGCGACGTGGAACGCGAGCGGGTCATCAATCGCATCAAAGAGTTGTTCGGCGACTGGCCCAACGGAGAATATCCCGCGAGCGAATTTCCCTCTCCGCCCGCACGCGTTGAGAGGACCATTTATTTAGTTGACCGTCCAGGCTCCGCACAGTCCAACATCGTCATCGCCAATTTGGGGTTGACCAGGACCAACCCCGACTACTTCGCTTTGCTGCTGATGCACACGGTCCTCGGCGCGAACGCTTCATCGCGGCTCTTCATGAACCTGCGCGAAGAGAAGGGCTATACCTACGGCGCATATTCGAGCCTCGACGCGCGCCGCACAGCCGGAACCCTGCGCGCCACGGCTGAAGTGCGGACGCCTGTCACGGGGGCATCCCTGGAAGAGTTCTTTTACGAGTTGAATCGAATGCGCGATGAGCCTGTCTCAGAGAAGGAAATCAAGGATGCGAAAGCCTACCTGACGGGCGTCTTTCCCATCCGGCTCGAAACGCAGGAGGGTTTGATAGATCAATTAGTCCAGATAAA
>DASYML010000190.1:0-44556 GCA_036009045.1 Pyrinomonadaceae bacterium | reverse complement strand
CGGGCCATCATGCCATAGACGGTCTCTTTCAGGATGACCCTTCAAACGTGCATCACTCATACTTGCTGGACCCCGTGCGCTTTCGCAATGTTCACGCGGGACCGAAGGAGACTCACGTCTTCCATCTTCACCAGCATCAATGGCTGCAAAGCCCGCGCGACCCCAACTCGACTTATCTGGATTCGCAGACCATCTCGCCGGGCGCATCATTCACTTATGAGATTCAGTATGGCGGCGGTGGTAATCGCAACGTCGGCTCGCCGGGCGATTCAATCTTTCACTGCCATCTCTACCCGCACTTCGCGCAGGGGATGTGGGAGTTGTGGCGCAACCATGACGTGTTCGAGGACGGCACGGTAGGGCTGAACCCGAAAGGGTGCGAGCAGACTCCGGGTTGCACGGGTGAGGGAGTGGGGAACATTGCGAGGGGGCGGAACCTCGCGGACGGTGAAGTGGCGACGGGAATTCCGCAGCCCGCGCTCGTGCCGATTCCGTATCTCTGGCTCAAGAATCCTGACGGCTCATTCAAGGCGAAAGTTGGGAACCTGCCCATGCCGCGCGGAGACTTTCAGGGCTTCCCCTTCTACATGGAGAATCAGGCTGGACATCGCTCGCCGCAGCCTCCCTTCGGGCGCGAGATTAATCCGAGCACGAACATCGCTTATGGCGGCTTGCCGCGTCACAGAGTTCTCGGCGGGACGTTCCTGACGGGGACGGCGGCTGTTCCGCCAGACCAACTCAACGATCCCATCGCGCAACGCGTCAACTCAAGAGTTGATGCGACGATAGCGCCCTACACCTTCGGCTTCGCCAAGCAACTCGACACGGCCAACCTGCAATTTCTGGATGAGAACGGAACGACAGCCGAGAGGGCCGCGATGGCCCATCACAACGGGCAGGAACCGGGCGGCACTCCGATAGTTATCAGCCAGCAACACGTCGCGATTCCGAGTTGGACCGCCATGAGCTATCCGACCTTTACCGCCTGGGACGGCCAGGCATCCATCTTCGCCGTCAACGGCAGAATCCATCAGCCCGGCGCTCCGTATTCGGACCCGTGCCCAACCACCTTCGTTGATGACAACCAGACGACGCGCCCGGTCCCGTTGCGTCATTATCGCACGGCGTGGGTTCAACTCGACGGCACGATTAACAACGCCGGATGGCATGACCGCCAGATGCGTATCGCCGTTCTCGAACAGGACGTGGCCTCCACTCTCAACGGGACCAGGCCGACGGAGCCTTTGTTCTTCCGCGCCAACTCCGGCGACTGCATAGACTATCGCGTGACCAACCTGACGCGTTCAAACTTGAACCTCGATGATTTTCAAATCTTCCAGGGCACGGACATCATCGGGCAGCATATCCACCTGGTGAAGTTCGACGTGACGAGTTCGGACGGCGCGGGCAACGGTTGGAACTACGAGAGCGGTGGGTTCTCGCCCGAAGCTGTGCGCGAGAGAATCGCGGCTTATAACAGGTATCAGCAGTCAATTAATAGTCCATCGAGGCTGACCGCGACGGCCAATCCTTCAGTCCCGAACAACGCGGAGTTTCTCGGCGCGCAAACACACATAGAGCGTTGGTGGGCCGATCCTCTGGTCAATAATAACCAGCGCGACCGCACGCTTCGCACCGTCTTCACGCACGACCACTTCAGCCCCAGCGGCCACCAACATCACGGCCTCTACGCCGGATTGGTCATCGAACCGACCGACTCGCAATGGACGTTCATCAACGGCAACCCGATGGGTGGCCCGGTGCCGCCGCTGCGCCCGGATGGTGGGCCAACCAGCTATGCGGCCAACATCATCAGCGGCCCGAACGGCCAGAACAGCTACAGAGAGTTCATGCTTGAGATAGGCGACTTCGCCATCGTCTACACGCCGGCCCCGGCGAATATTCCGGTCAATCCGCCGAACCATAAGGACGTGCCGCTGCCGGAGGCGATAGGCTTCCCGGTCCTGCTGGACCCGTCGCAGAATCCGACGCCCGAATCAATTTCGGCTAACGACCCCGGCACGCAGGTCATCAACTATCGCAACGAACCGCTGCCCTTGCGTATCGGCCAGCTTAATCAGGCGGGTCAAAAATTGGTCCAGAAATCGGGCATTCAAGGCGACCTCGCTTTCGCGTTCAGTTCGGATGTCCACGGCGACCCGGCGACGCCTCTCCTGCCGTCCTATCCGAACGACAGGGTGCAGGTTCGTATTCTACAGGGCGCGCAGGAAGAGCAGCACGTCCTGAACGTTCACGGGCACAAGTGGCTCTTTGAGCCGGGGACGCCGCAAGACCCTGCGGCGGTCAATAACTCCGGCTATACCAACTCGCAGTATGTAGGCATCTCCGAGCACTTCGAGTTCGACATGAGTGAGAAGACGCTGCCACTCTTCAGCGACTCGAACACGGCAGACTATTTGTACCAGTCTGCGGCGACGGATAATTTGTGGGACGGCATGTGGGGCCTGATGAGAACCTATTCCACGGTGCGTTCGGATGTGGCGACGCTGCCGAACAACCAGTTACCGCCGAACATCCCCGCGTCTCCATTCAGAGGGAGCATTTGCCCGTCTAATCCGCAAGTGCCGCCGAAGGACTTCTACGTGCAGGCGCGGCTGGCGAGCGACCTCGCAGGCCCGCGCGGCATCGTTTATAACGACCGCTTCAACTTCCACGACCCGGCAGGCGTCGTCTACGTCTTACAGGAAAACGTCGCGCCCATTCAGCAGGGCACGATGAAACTCGAACCCCTGGTCCTGCGTGCCAACGCTGGCGACTGCGTGCGCGTGCATCTGACGAACAATCTACCGGCTGACCTGCCGGAATATAATAGCTGGAATTTCATGCCGCCCATCACGCCGGGGTTCAACTTCAACCAGGTCAAAACCTCCAACCGCGTGAGCCTCCACTCGCAGCTTCTGGCTTATGACGTTGGCTCATCCGACGGCGCGACGATTGGCACGAACCCAGACCAGACGGTGGCACCGGGAGAGACGAAAGTCTACACCTGGTACGCCGGAAAGATTATCGGCATCAACACTACCAACAACACGGTGACGGTCACTCCCATAGAGTTCGGCGCGACGGGCCTGCGCGACTACGGCGACGTTATCAAGCATAGCTCGCACGGTCTCATCGGCTCTTTGATTATCGAACCGCCGAACACGACCTGGACCACGGACGCCGGGACTAACTCATCTGCGACGGTCAAGGATGCGAACAACAATCCTCTGTTTCGTGAATTCGTCGTGCAGTATCAGAGCGATGTGACGATGCAGAACGCTGCGGCGACTTCCAGGTTCGTCAATGAGAACGGCGTGACGACGGATACGTTCACCAACTCCGGCATGAATAATGACAGGGGCGCGGACGATGCGGAAGACACTGGCATGCACGGTTTCAACTACCGCAACGAACCCTTGTGGGCGCGTCTCAATCTGCCTTCGGATACAGACTTGAAAGTGTTGGGCGACCAGGATTACACCAACACGCTCAGTTCGACTCAACCCAATCCGGGCTGCGGCGGTCCCTGCGGCGACCCTGAGACGCCGCTCTTCCAGGCGCAGGCCGGGGTCGCCGTTCGCTTCCGCATTCTGGATGCGGCGGACCACCCGCGCCAGCACGGCTTCACGGTCTTCGGCCATCACTGGCAGTTCGAGCCGTGGACGGATAACTCCAGGCAGTTGGGCTTCAACCCGGACACCTTCGAGATCGGCTCTTACAGCGGCATCGGGCCGACGCGTCACTTGAACATCCTGACGACGGCGGGCGGCGCATTCCTACAGCCGGGCGATTATCTCTACAGGACGCAGGAGAGCTTCAAGTTCAGCGGCGGGTTGTGGGGCATCTTCCGCGTCGGTTCAACGCCGCCGCCGGTAGACGGCCAGCCGCTCGGCGCGCCCTCGAATCTGGTTGCGACGCTCACGCCGAGCAATCAATCCGCGCTCTCCTGGAATCCTTCGACGAGCGGCACGGTGGACCATTATCAGGTCGAACGCGCACAGAGCGTTTATGGTCCATACACGCCCGTGGCTTCGACCACAGGGACGAGCACGACCGATACCACGACTGCGAACGGCAACGCCTATCTCTACAGAGTTCGCGCGCTGGATGCGTCGGGCAATCGCTCCAACTCCAGCAACAATGACATGGTGACGACCATACTCTTCACCGATAATCCGCTCATCGCCGGAGTGACCACCATCAAGGCCGTCCATCTCACGGAACTGCGCCAGGCGGTTGACGCCGTGCGCGTGCTGTCAGGTCTGACGGCTGCCACCTGGACCGACCCCAGCCCGGCTGGAGTTCCAATCAAGGCAATACACATACAGGAATTGAGGACGAAACTGGACGAGGCGCTGAGCCTGCTCAGCAGACCGATGGCTCCTTACACAGACCCGAATTTAACGACGGCCATTCAAGTCCTCAAAGTCCACATAGAGGAGTTACGTCAGCGCGTGAAGTGAGGGGGCGCGCTCTCGAAGCGAGCAGGAACGGCTCACGCGCCTTCCTTCTCGCTTTCAATAAGATCTAATCACAAGTCAGCAATCAACGAGGAGAAAGAAGATGCGCGCAAGCAAGCAGGTAAGGAGTGGAGCCGCGATATACTGGACCATCGTCACCGTCTTCATGGCACTGGCATTTATCTTCGCGCAGCCCGGCAGCGCACAAGCTCAGTGGGCCACCAATGGAAACAATATCTCTAACACCAATCCGGGCAACGTCGGCATCGGCACGACAACTCCAGGTGAAAAATTGGTCGTCAGCGGAAATGCGGCCAACCCTCCTGCGGGGCAGGACGGGACGATTCTTCATCTCGTTAATACCGATTCCGTCAAGACGAGGATCACGGTGGATAGCTTCGGGTTGGGTGCCGCGCCGAGCGTTACGTTCCGTGCGGCGCGCGGCACGGCGGCGGCCCCGGCAGCGACGCAGTCCGGCGACGCCATAGGAATTATGTATGGAACAGGTTATGGAACTACGCAGTTTCTGACCGCCCCGAAGCCCGCCATGTGGATGGTAGCGACCGAGAACTGGACCGACGCCGCCGCTGGCAGCGCCATCTACTTTAACACCGTTCAGAACGGGACGAATGTGACGACTGAACGCATGCGCATCAACCACGATGGCAACGTCGGCATCGGAACAGCCGCGCCGATGGCCCCCTTGCAGGTTGGGGGCTACACAACCATCAACAACCCATCCGCGCCGACCTACAGCCAGTTCATCAACAACGCGTACTTCTCCGGCGGGTGGAAGTATCTGAACAGCGACGCCGCCTCCGTCCTACAAATCAAGGATGGCCTCTCCTTCTTGACAGCCCCGGCTGGCACGGCTGGAGCAGCCCTCACCATGACGGAGCGGATGCACATTGACAACAACGGCAACATCGGACTCGGGACGACTACGCCGGGTATCCTGAACGGCGTCAACTATTCAAATAGCGTCCCACTGCACATTCAGGGGACAACTGGAAGATTCATCGTCATTGATTCGTCCACCTCAAATGCAGGAATAGCCTTCAATGACAGTTCGCAGCCTGTGGACAACCGCATCTGGGCCATCTCACAGGTCGCTGGCAGCGGAAAGCTGACCTTCTCGACCTACACGGACGCGGGCACTAACTCGAATAAGTTCGTGATAGACAGGTCCGGCAACGTCGGCGTCGGCACGATGGCCCCTGCGAGCAAACTGCATGTCGCCGGGAACATCACCGTGGACGGCAACATCAACGCTAAATATCAGGACGTGGCCGAGTGGGTTCCCGCGCGCAGGATGATGCCAGCCGGAACGGTCGTCGTCCTCGACCCTGACAAGACCAATCAAGTGATGAGTTCCGTTAAAGCCTATGACACGGGAGTGGCCGGAGTCATCTCCGAACGTCCGGGGCTGGCGCTTGGTGAGAGCGGCGAAGGCAAAGTGTTAGTGGCGACGACGGGCCGTGTGAAGGTCAAGGTGGATGCGATGCGTGAGGCTATACGTGTGGGCGACCTGCTCGTCACGGGAGAGCAAGAGGGAGTGGCTATGAAATCCTTGCCGCTGGATTTGGGCGGGACTCCGATTCACAGGCCCGGCACATTGATTGGAAAGGCTCTGGAACCGATGGAGAAAGGGAAGACGGGAGAAATACTGGTCCTCCTCAGCTTACAATAGCGTGTTACAATATTGTATTAAAATATCGTGCTGAGGAGTCAGGATGAGTTCGACCCGAAAGGATAAATGGAGAGCACTTGCGCTCTGGCTGTTCATCTGCGGGCTTTGTCTGGCGTGGAGCGCCGCGCGGCTGCCGTTGCAAGCGCAACAGGCCGTCACCTCAGCCACGTTGAGCGGGCGCGTTCTGGATGTCAACGACGCGAGTCTTGTCGGCGCGACCGTCACAGTTGCTAATCTGGATACCAATCAACACCAGACCATCATCACAGATGTCGAAGGCCGCTACAGATTCGCTTATCTGCCCGTCGGCAATTACAGGCTGACGGTTGAGAGGTCAGGCTTTGCGACGCAGACAAGGCAGTTGACTTTGACCGTGGGACAGGCGCTGGATGTGCCGCTCAGATTAAACGTCGGCGGTGTGGCGGAGAGCGTCAACATCAAGGATACGGATGTCCCGGCGTTGGAGACGACGCGCACGCAGGTGGCCGAAATCATCGCGCCGGACGAGATAGAGAGCCTGCCCTTGAACGGGCGCAACTATCTTGACCTGGCGGCGCTGACGCCCGGCGTGACGCGCACCAACCCTGTCGCCAACCAACGCTTTTCCGAAACCTCTTCCGTGCCCGGCACGGGTCTCTCCATCACCGGGCAACGCTTCATCAACAACGGCTTCATCGTGGACGGACTTTCTTCCAACGACGACGCGGCTGACCTGGCGGGCACTTTCTACAGCCAGGAGGTGATACGCGAATTCGAGGTCATCACCTCCGGCGGCATCGCGGAGTTCGGGCGCGCGTCGGGCGGCTTCGTCAACATCGTCACACAGTCCGGGACCAATAATTATCGCGGGCGCGTTTATGGTTTCCTTCGCAACCAGCGTCTGGACGCGCGCCATCCCTTGTCACCGTCCAAAGACCCGCTCACACAGGGACAATACGGCGCGAGCTTCGGTGGTCCCATCAAGCGCGACCGTACCTTCTTCTTCTCCAACTTCGAGCAGACGCGCCTCCATAACGCGGTCGTCGTCACCGTCGCGCCTGCGAGCGTCGCGGCCATCAACACGAAACTGGATCAGAGCGGCTATCCTGGTCCGGGAATCCAGACGGGCGTCGTGCCGACCGGCTTCGACACGAGCAATTTTCTCTTTCGTCTGGACCATCGCATCAATGCGAAGAATCTGCTCGCGGCGCGCTATAACCTGTATGACATTAAGAGCCTTAATGCGCGCAACGTCGGCGGCACGAACGCCCTCAGCCGGGGCACTGCGCTCCGAGACCGCGACCAGACTCTGGCCGCGAATCTCCTGACGACGCTTTCGCCGCGCACCTTCAACGAAGCGCGCTTTCAATTCACGCGCAGCCGCCTGAGCGCGCCGGTCAATGATGATATTGGACCAGCTATCAACATCAACGGCGTGGCGAACTTCGGCACGGCGACCTTCTCGCCCACGCAGCGCGACCTGGACACAACAGAGTTGGTGGATAACCTACAGACGCTGCGCGGCGCACATGCGCTCAAAGGCGGTGCCCAATTTTTGCTCGACCGTGTGAACATCATTTTTCCGGGCGCGCTGCAAGGCGTCTACACCTTCTCCTCGCTCCAGAATTTTCAAGCGGGCCGCTACGTCACATTTCAGCAGGCGTTCGGAGCCGTCAGCCAGTTTCAGAACAATCCAAACATCGGCCTCTTCGCGCAGGACGAATGGAAGCCCCGCACGGACCTGACCATCAACGCGGGCTTGCGCTACGATGCACAATTTCTGCCCGCGCCGATTCAAACTGACCTCAACAACTTCGCGCCTCGCCTCGGCATCGCCTACGCCCCGCGCTTTTTGGGCGAGGGCCGCCGGACGGTAATACGGGCCAGTTACGGCATCTACTTCGACCGTCTACCCTTGCGCGCCACGTCGAATGCCTTGCAACGCGATGGCTCGAAATACAGGACAGCCGTGCTCTCCTTCGGACAGGCGGGCGCTCCCTCTTTCCCAGACGTGCTGCCGTCGTTCCCGCAGAATTTGCTGGTCAGCATCACGACCATTGACCCACGCATCAGGAACGCCGACAGCCAGCAGGCGAATCTACAGGTCGAGCGCGAGTTGTCAGGGGCGATGTCGCTCTCTGTCGGCTACCTGCGCGTGCGCGGGCGACACATTATCATCTCGCGCAACGTCAACGTGCCGCGTTTCCCCATCGCGGCGGGCGTCCAGAACCTGGGCCGCCCGGACCCTCGCTTTGCCAACATCAGCCGCTCGGAATCTTCCGGCGACTCCTACTACAACGGCATGGTCGTCTCCTTCAAACGCCGCTTCAGCCGTTGGGCGCAGGCGCGCGTCTCCTACACTCTTTCAAAAGCGATAGACGATGTGGGCAACGCTTTCTTTTTCACGCCGCAGGACAACTTTAACCTGCGCGCCGAGCGCGGCCTCTCGGACAACGACCAGCGACATCGCCTCGCGCTCAGCGGCTCGTTCGAGTCCCCGGCGGTTGCGAGCGGCGCATCGAACTGGCGACGTTCCCTCGACGATTTTCAGTTAAGCTATATCTTTCAGTACGGCTCGCGTCTCCCGTTCAACATCCAGACCGGCGCGGATCGCAACTTCGACACCAACGTTAACGACCGTCCTCCGGGAGTGGGCCGCAACACGGGTCTCGGCTTCGACTTCGCTTCGCTGGACTTACGGCTCAACCGCCGCTTACGCCTCGGCGAACACCTCAGCCTGGACGCGATGGTTGAAGGCTTCAACATACTCAACCGCGCGAACCTGCAACTGCCGAACAACACGTTCGGCACGGGCACGACTCCGCTGCCGGGCTTCGGACGCCCGACCGCCGCAGACAATCCACGCCAGGTTCAGTTCGGACTGCGGCTCAACTTCTGAAAGGGATGGCGAAGATAAGTAGACGGCGGCATCGCGTCCAGCGTGCGAGCCGGACGCGATGCCGCCGGAGTCCGATAACGTCTACTGCATTGGATGAGCAGGAAGGAAGACTTTGTGTAAAAGGTCCATTAAAGATTGGCCGACGTTATCGGACTCCGGCGGCTATCGCGGTTTGCAAAGAGTACTACCGCAGGCGGTACTGATATAGATGGTCTGCCCTGATGGTCGCATCCAATTGCAACCGCTATAAATCGGCAAACACTTAAACGCCAGGGGCGCAAGGAGAGTTTTCCTTTGCGCCCCTGGCGTTTAAATCTTCCGTCCGTGCAATGGAAGCTTGCCCTATTGTGACGAACACCCGAAGGCTTCGACTTCGGTGATGCGGCTGAAGTTGGACCGCCCGTTATTGACGACCACTCTAATCTTTGTCGTGGTGACATCCGGGAAGACGAAAACTCTCATCGCCTTGTCGTTGCCTGTGACGCTGCCGGTCGGGACTGTGACCCACGCGCTGCCGTTCCAGTACTGCACGTCGAAGTCAAGTATGCCGTAGACATCTGCGGGCGTCAGTGGCGTCGGCTCGACCGGATTTCTGAAATCGTTCTGGACGGTAAAGACGCGAATCTCATTAATCGTCTGTGAACCGTTGAAAGCGATTTCGAGCGAGTCGGGCCACACGTCGCGCGTGCCGTCGTTCCAGCCGCCTGTGCCTCCACCCCAGTTCTCGCCTTTCCTGTCGCCGTTAATCGCACTGCTGGCCGGGAAGCCTCCGTTCTGATACTCACTTGAACCCGTCGCCGTCGCGCCGCTATTGGATGCGGCGACGTTGACGTGACAGATGAGATTGTTAATCACTAGATTGTCTATGATCCAGCCAGCGTCCAGACCGTTGGCGGTGGCGACATCCGATGTCATGCGGAAGCGTATGTAGACGGGCAGGCCGCTCGGATTGCGTACCTGTCCGGGCGCGAATGAACCCAGCGCGATACGCACGCGATGCAAGCCCTTGATGCCTGAGAAGGCTCTGCGACCCTGTAGGACCGACCCGAACGCGCCGCCAGCGGGTGTCAGGCCGTCCAGATGGTTGTTGTAGTAGCCCTCTATGATGTAGTCGCCCGCGTCGTACGTCGTGACGTTATCCGGGAACGGCGTCGAGTTCGCATTAGTCGGAGGCGTGCCGACACCAATCTCTATGACGCCGCCATCGAAGGTGGATTCAGCATTGATGAAGTTGTCAAACTGCATGATCGAAGTCGGCGTCAGAGAGTTTGCGGTCGCGCTTGAGAACGGGCCGATGGTGGTCTGGAAATCACTCTGGCCGCCGTGTTTCGTGCCAGCGGGATCGGGTAGCCCCTGCTCGTCGCCGGGGCTGAAGTCAGGCGCGTACATCTTGCCGTCGGTGAGGCCGATGCCGCTCTGGTTCGCGCCCGTGATGCGCTGAAACGTCTGCGAATCTTGATTCGGGTTCGTGCCCGATTCGGTGAGTGGCGGGGCGAAGTCGCTGCTGTCCGCAGAAGTCTCGAAAGTATCGAGCGGGAAGGGCGGCGTCCCGCTCACTCCCTGAACCGTCGGCGCGTTCCACTTCGTGACGCGGTTGCCAGTGTTGTTCGTGTCCAGCTTACCGTTGTTCGTATCGCGCGCCTGCACGATGTAGTAATAAATCTGGCCCACGTTGCCCGTGTCCACATACGAATTGCCAGTCACGCCGCCCGCCGGTGTGATACGGTTCGCGGGCGCGGGCGTGAAAGTCGGGTCCTGCGTGCTGTTGCCGGGCGTGACCGCCGTCACACGATAAATGTCATAGACGATGTTGGCGCTCGGATTGAGCGAGACTGCGGGCGTCCAACTCAAGATGAGACGCGTGCCGTCAACCGGGTCCGAGACCTGGTCCAGACCCGCGAAGACTGGCGCAGGCGTGACGACCGCGCCGGTCACGAGGATACTGCTCGTGTTGGCCGTCGAGACGCATTCGGGATTGCGGCTCACGCGCACTTGATAGAAGAGAGTCTGGCCGCCGGGAAGCCCCGCACCGCCGTTGTTGTCATCGTAAGTTGTTTGAGAGTTTGGAATCTCCGCGATCTTGGTGAAGGGACCGTTGGCGCTGTTGCTGCGTGAAATAATCTTCGTCGCCGCGCCCGTGACGGTCGGGATAGTCACTCTCACAAGATTGTTGCTCGGGGTCGAGAGCGTGAATGACGGCGCGGCCAGAGGCCCAGATGTCTCGCATGTCGCCACGTCCGCCGGAACCGAAAAGTCTTCGAGCACTGCGCCCGGTCCACCGCTGCCTGATGTTGAAGATTGGGCCAACGCGCCGACACCGTGGCTGGCGAATGAACGCCAGATAACGGCGCGGTTTTCACCGCCCGTCAACTCTGTGTCTGCGGAGAGCATGGAATTACGCATGTCTACGAATGAAGGGTTACAGGGAGCGAGTTGCAAGCCCCTGAGGGTGATGGTGTCAGCGAGGCGCGCGCCGTTGCCGACGGCTGTCGCCAGAGGACCGTTGCGATTTCCGGCGGAAGCTATTTCCGTCGCCAGCAGACCCGGACGCACGATGTGATTGGCCGCGTTGATGGTCGGCGTCGTCCCCGTTGTATCACCAAACGAAGCTCTGTACTCAATCGGATGATTGCCGTCAATTGACTGGACCTGTCGTTCACCTATGAAAAAGTTCGTGCCGCCGCCGATGCGACGATTGCCGTCGAAGAAGATGCCGGGGAATGCGTTGCCGACTTTCTGTTTGACGATCATCAACTCGCGCATGTCCCAGAGCGTCGCGGCCCAGACTTCACCCACATCATGGACCTCGAAAGGAATCGAGCCAGCGACGACATCCGGCGGTTGCGCCGCGAGCGGCGGCCTGTTGTCCCTGCGATTGAGTCCGCTCCCGTTGATGGAGCCGTAGGACCAGCGATAATTCGTGTACGGCAGACGGCGTATACCGATGTCGAATTCTCCCGTCACATACTCGCCTTCGGAATCATCATCGGTCATCGAAGAGGCTATGAAGTCTGACCAGCCTTCGCCCATGCCGCCAGATTCTCCGACGAGCGGCGTGCCCAGGCAGTCCGTCTGCCCTTTACCCGCCGAGCGATTTGAGACGCCGTGATAGAACTCATGACCGACCACGTCGAAGTCAAAGGAACCATCGGAGCGACGGAAGCCGCTCTCTGTGAAGAGGTACATCTGCATGCGCGGCGCGGAGCCGTCGTTGGGCGTGCCCATGTTCGCGTTGTCAGTGCCTGAGCCGTCCTGGACCTGCGCGCTGAGAGCGTCGCTGCCCGCACCGCCTTTGCCGAAGTTGTCCTGCTGAAAATTCCAGGTCGCTTCCGTAAAGCCTATGCTGTACAGGTAATCGTGCATCAGGTTGGTGTAGAAAAAGAGGCTCGTCGTTCCCGGAAAGACATCCGCGTTGGCGCTCGCGGGAAAAAACGGAGTGCCGCCCGCATCAACGCCGCCGTACTCGTACGAGTTGACGTAATCGAAATAGCCCGCGTCGAAATGTCTGTTCGCGCTGTAGCCTTTAATGCCGTGCGAGGCTTCGTCGTCGTTCGCATTATCATCCGCGACCAGCACGTTATTGCCTTCCGTATAATTCGACTGGATGACGCTGTTGAGGACGCGGCCATCAGCGAGCGTGGCGCTGCCGGATAAGGGAGTGACGGTTGATGAATAAGGCTGGCTCTTGTCAGCCGAAGGAGAATTCGCGGCGAGGTTACGCGCTTGAGCCTCTGGCGTCATCGTGTAGCCGAAGGCGCGCGTCGTCGCTCGATTCCCGTTCGAGGTTGTAATCTCCGCTCCACCGTTGTTGGTCGGCAGGTAGAACCAGCCGAAAGGCGAAGAGGCGGAAGGATTGCTCGCATCCGGGTAGCCTCGCAAAACCTGACTGAGCAGGTCCGGGAGTTGCGCGTGACTAAACGTGGTCGGCGTTGAAGGAAACTTCAAAGGGTCTTCGTTGCGCGCCTGGACCAGACTGTATCTGAAGCCGCGACCGTTGGCATCCGTTGGGAGCGGCGATTCAGGCGCGTATGTCGGGCTGGTGTAAACGTATGTCGCGGGGTTGAGACCCGTGCGCGTTGACCTGCCGAATCCGTGAACGCCTGAGAGAAGCGAGGGAGCGCCGTCGAAGACTTTACCGACCGCCGTCGCGCCTGGGTTGAAGCCTTCAATCATGTTTTGAATGTCGGGCCGGAAAGTAGCGCGACGCCCGACGCCCTGGCCGCCTCCGGTTGGGCCAACAAACGAAGTCAGGCTCGTGCGGCGCAGCAAGACGCCCGTCTGCGCGTCCACGATGTTGTTCCACATGATGCCGCTGTACTGCGGCGTGGTGAGCGCGAACTGATATGCCGGGCGGCCTTCGTCGCCCAGGGGAAAGATGACTTTGGTGACGACGATTTCATCCGTGAAAACACCGCCGCCGCTATAGCGCGTCCCGTCCACATACTCGCGCGGGAGATCGCCGTACGTTCGCAAAACTTTCTTGCTGCCGAGAGCCTGCGGCGTGAATCCGTTGATGCCCAGAGAGTTTGCGCCAGCCGTGACGGCCTGCTCCGGCGTCAGCGTGAAAGCATCGCTCGCGTTCATCTGCGGAAAGTTCTCGCCGCCGACGCTCATAATCTGCCCGTTGCGATTGACGTTGACAAGGACTTCGCCCTTGTAAACGGAGAGGCCGTTGTGTGTCTGCTCGAACAGCAGGATAGTCGTGCCTAGATCGGGAACGGTCGCGCGGCTCTTGAGTCTCAGATTATTGATGTCGTCGTCGTTGAAACGAAAGATGGCTCGCCACTGGCTGATGAAGTTACGCGCAATCGTTTCGGGCGCGTCGGCGCTCGGCGGCGTCAAGTATGTGCCATAGCTGAAGAGTTGGCGCGGCGTCGCGGTCAGACCGTTGTATTCCACTTGCAAAGGTTTTCCGACACGGCCTTCCAAAGCCCCTATGCTCTTCAACTGCACGCCCGTCGGAGCGCGCAACTGCGTCCCTTTGGGCACACCGAACGGACCGCGCACATCTATCTCACCCGGTCTGTTTGGCGGAGCCTTCTTCGGCAGGATGCCTATTTGCGCGGACGAGCCGAACAGGCTCAAGAACAGAACCAGAAAAACAATCAGAGAAATCAGCGATGTCCTCAGTAATGTGCGCGATCTCATGGTTTTCTCCCTCTCAATAGTAGTAGTGGCACAATGCGGGTTGCGCGGCTTAACGGATAGAAAACAAACGCTCTTTGAACTTGACCCACAAATTAACAGGAGGTGGTTGAGAAAACCTTGAAAGGGGTGGTTGAGGAAAACTTGAATTACTATTGACCCGCGTAGAATGTGAGCGGCAGGGAGTGTGAATTTGTCAGAGGGGTGTCTGAAAAGTCAGAGAGAGAGATATTCAACCTTATCCCCGCAGGGATACCTATGTCCCTATCGGTTCATCCAGTTTGAGTTTGCGCTGCGCCGCCAGCGTCACAAGGGCCGCGCCCGTGAACATCTTCGTCGTAGAGCCTAGACGAAAGAGCATGTCCGTCGTGACCGGCGCACCCGTCTCGATGTTGGAAACGCCAAAGCCTTTGGCGTACACCACGCGGTCCCCGTTCACGATAGAGATGGCCGCGCCGGGCGTGCCGGTCGCCTTCAATTCCTCCTGTATGACCTTCTCAAGTTCCGTGTAATCAACTGGCACAGGCCGTGCCGCAGCAATCGCCGTCCTGTTGATGGAAGAGAGAAAAAGGAGTTGAAAAGTCACACAGAAAATTATTAACAGTCGTCTCATCGCTGCCGTTTCTCCTCACGCCAAGGCTTCTTCACAATCTAGAGCGGTTTGCAATTGAGTGCGGCTACGTGTCAGTCCCGCCAGCTTCAGCTGGGCGGGTCTCTGCTGGGCCCGGAATACCCGCCCAGCTGAAGCAGGCGGGACTGACCTGGACGCTTGCCGCAATGCTCGCATCCAATTGAGAATCGCTATACTCTTTCACAATTCCCTCTTTATCCCGCATCCGAGAATCATGCGCCGGATAACGAGCGCCGCGTGGTGAGGGTTAAAATGATTTTGGAAAGTACGCTTGAGCCTGTGACATTGTTTCGCATGAGGCATCAATCATCATCGGAAGTTGGACCATCGAGCAGATGAGAATTTAGCGGCAGGCTTTCGGATGTTCGTAGCTTATGTGATAAGCGGGCCTTTATCTGACGCGACCTGCTTGAAGGATGGGACGAACTATCGGAGCGATGCGAGCGAGCCTGACTAGTTGGCCCATCTGAGTGGTTGGTCCAAGCCCCGCGAGGGATTTCTACCAGTCAGAGGATTTCTTTGGAGAGCTCGTGTCCGGTAAATGCTTCGTCTGACTCTTTCTCGTGGAGGATTTCTTCAAAGCCTTCAAGGGCAGCGTGCCCGCCGGGAGTTCCACAGCACGCCACATGTACCAACTCGCCACAGACCTGAACGGACGCCAGCGCTCGCCGTACTGGTCCAATTCCTTCGGCTTCGGTGATTCATTCAATCCGTAAACCAGCCCGAAACCTTTTCTCACGGCATAGTCGCCGGAGGGCAAAACGTCCGGTCGCCCCAGCCGGAACATCAACAGCATCTCCACTGTCCAACGCCCTATGCCGCGCACTTTTGTGAGCCGCTCGATAATCTCTTCGTCATTCATGCGGCGCAAGCGTGCGAGCGTGGGCACAGTACCGTCCAGAGTTTTGGCGGCGAGGTCTTTCAGCGCGGCCAGTTTCGCGCGCGATACTCCCGCACCCAATAACTCTTCTTCAGAGGCCGCGAGAATATCCTGCGGGCGCAGTTTGCTCTTGCCAAAGAGAGCTATCACGCGCGCGTGAATCGCGGCGGCGGCCTTGCCGTGGAGTTGCTGGAAGATGATGTTTCTCGCCAGGGCCTCGAACGGATCATGCAGGCTGCGAATCTGCATCGTAAAAGGACCCGCTCGTTCGATGAGCGCCCCCAGCTTGGCATCCATAGATGAGAGATACGCGATGGCTTCCTGCGGGTCGTAATCGAACCCGCTCATCCGAGGCTCAAGTTTCTTCTTCTTCAGAGTCGTCATTTCTTATAACTCTATCATTGATACTCACCCGCACGTAATTCATTTCCGATATGCGCGAACCCGTCAGCTTTGCCAGTGCTGTAATCTGAACGATAAATAATTTTGTCGCTATCAGAGGCTGCGGCTTCCGAGCCAGCGCCGCCAGCCTCGCTGCGCCGTCCACTCCTCTGCGAAGTCCCGCGTGCGCGGGTTTGAAGAATCTAGTTCGTGGTCAGAAGTATAGAGGCGTAGCTCATCCTGCGAGGGCAGCTTAATGAGGTCTGGCTTCAGGCGATTGCGCCATCCATGCCAGCCGCGTTTCACTTCGGCGGGGTCGTAGACGCGCCCTGCATATTTGGCGAGGAAGTGCGCCACGCTCAAAAAGAGGTAGTGCCGCATGGGGAAGAAAGTGTCGGCAACACGCAAGCCTGGGAAGCGCACGCGGTGGCCGCCATACCAGGCGAGTTCGACCCGCGCGGGCTGCCGTCGCCAGGCATTCAGACGGTGCGGCGACCAGGGCAGGAAGGGATAGTAGCGGCGCATCGTCCGTTGGAACTCCGGGTGGTCGTGGTCAGGCTCCTCGCGCGTCGGGATAAATGTGAATTCAAGGAAATTGACGGCGTTGTAGCCTTGCGCGTCAACTTCGGCGAAGGCTTCTGCGAGGGTCTGGCCCGCGCGCGGCGCGAGGCGCACTTCGTCAGCGTCAACGTGCATGAACCAGTCTGCTTCGAGCGTGGCGGCGAGTTCCTCTTTGCGCAGGAGCAGAGCGCGCCAATCGTATCTGCCGGACGTGCGCGGGAATGACTCTATGTCTATCAGCCCGCGTCCGAGATAGCGTCGCGCGATGGTCGCCGTCTCATCGTTCGAGCAGTTGTCTATGAGATAGACCAGGACGCCTTGCCGGAAAAGATGCTCCAGGCAGCCCGCGATGAAGCGCTCCTCGTTGTAAGCGGCGATGATGGCTATGACGCGCACGCGCAAAACTCTTTCTACAGGTGATACGGAAACTCTTTCTCCAAGTCGTCTGGTCGAAGGCTGTTCCAACGGAGCTTAGCATTTACCGCGCACGCTCGTCGAAATGAGCCGGGCCGTGCAAAGACCGCTGCACGCGGGCGCGTATCTCCGCGCCGAACGCAAAGCGCCACAGCAGGACGAGGCCGCACGCGCCGACCGTGACCATCGCCGCGAGCGCGTTCAGATAGCCGCCCCGCGCGGCGACGAAGAAGCGCATGCAGACGGCGACAGGGACGAGCACGACCAGGGGCAGCACGAGCGGCGCGGCGGTGGACCGCAGCACCGTCCGGCAGCCGCACTCGAAGTAGTCAGCCGCCAAACGCGGAAGTTGCCAGCAGGAGGTGCAGAGGGCGGCGACCGTTGTGGCGATGGCGATGCCTGCCAGCCCGTAGCGCGGCGCAAGGATGACCGACAGGCAGAGATTGAGCAAAGCTTCGGCGCTGCGCGTCAACGCCTGTGGCCGCGCGCGTAAGCCGCTGACGAGCGCCATGCGTTGCGGCATAATCCAGATGAAGATGATTAAGTTCAACGTCAGGACGGCGTCGAGCGTTGTGCCGCCGTAGTTTTGCGCCCCGACCCAACGCGTCACGAAAGCAGCATTGCCGCTCCAGAGACTCAGTGCCGCCACCAGGCCCAGGCCGACCAGAAGCAGGAACAGTTGTTTGTAGGCTGCGAAGGCCGCCGCACGCTTCCCTGCTCCGAGCAGTTGCCCGACGGCGGGCTGCGCCGCGACCGTCAGCGGCGTGAGCAGCAATAGCGCAAGCTCGTAAGCGCGACCCGTGAGGACCAGCGTCGCGACCGACGCGAGCGAGACCAGTCGCGCCGCGATAATCCTGTCCATACTCTGGATAGCTGCGCCCGCGACATTTCCGGCGGCGTACCAGAGGTGCAGTTCTTTCAAGTCGCGCCACATCATGACGCGCGAAGCGAAGCGACGGTTGATCTTGAGACCGGGCACGGTCAGATAAGCACGCACCACCGCGAGCAGCGAGAACAAGGCGACCGAGACGAGGCTGGCGACGGCGAGCGCGAGCACCTTCCAACCGGCCAGGAGCAGGACGACGGTGACCAGTGTGCGCGCGACTAGCTGCGCGACGCGGATGAGGTTGTCGTAATGAATCTGCTGATGCGCGTAGAGGAGCGAAGAGAAAGACTGTGTGGCGAAGTTGAGCGCAGTGCCCAGCGTGAGCAGCAAGAGCACGAGCGATGCCTGGCCGCGCAGGTCTGCCCGGATATGGAAGATGCGCGGCGCGAGGGCCGACAGCGCACCGCCCGCCAGCAGCATCAGGAGCGCGAGGGCGAGTTGCGTGAAGAAGGTCGTGCTCGCCAGGCGGTTCATCGCCAGGCGGTCTGGGCGGCCAGTGAGTTGCGCGGCCTGCGCGCGTAGTCCAGAAGTCATCCCCACATCGAGGAGCACGAGCCACGTCAGCAGGTCGTTGCTAAAGACGAACAACGCGTACTCATCGCGGTCCAGGAAGCGTAGCGTGAAGGGCGTCAGCCA
The DNA here is from genome assembly GCA_036009045.1 of Pyrinomonadaceae bacterium. Lineage (GTDB taxonomy): Bacteria > Acidobacteriota > Blastocatellia > Pyrinomonadales > Pyrinomonadaceae > DASYML01. The sequence goes on along the minus strand of DASYML010000190.1, from coordinate 25,991 downwards.
GAGATTGACGACGACCGCGAGGACGACGACGGCCTGGCCTGTGAGCACGCCCGCCGCAAGATGGTTGTGTGTGCGTCGAGGTGTGGGCGCGTAGCCCGCATCGCGCGGCGTGTCTGCGGAATCGGTCAAACATCCTCCAAGGCTCTTCGCAGGAGACGCGGGCGTTTCGACCAGCGCGAGTTCACGCCTCAAGGCTGTTCGTCTGCGAGCGACCGCCGCGTATACCTCTGGAGCCGACCCGCGCCCATGCGCCCCAGCAGCCCATCAATCTGACCCGCGACACACGCGCACGCGAACGCCGTGTGGCCCTGTAAGGCCCTGACCGTGACTTTCAATGGCAACTCGATGAGCGAAGAGTAGAGGACGTAAAACGCGCGTTGATACCAACGCCCGTGTTTGCGCACCATGTAGAGCCTATTACGCTGCATCAAGTATCCAATCGGCGGGGTGTAAGCCCTGGCACCGCCCGTGTGTTGCATACATACGCGCCTGTCCACGACGGCGCTCAAGTTCTTCTGCTGAAGCTGGAAACCGAGATCGGTCTCGTCGAAGTACATGAACAGGTTTTCGTCCATCATCACATCGGCGGCCAAAGCTCGCGGCGTCAATAGCAACAAAGCCCCGTGCACGCAGAAGACTTCGCGCAGGGCGTCCGGCCCGTTCGCGCTTTGCCACACGGCTCGCGAAAACCACTTCGAGTAACGCCCGCCGTCGCCAGCGCGCGTCGCGTCGGCGGCAAGGCTCTGCTCGACAGCGCCGATGATGCCCGCGCCGGGACAGGCGAGCGCGGTTTCAACCAATTGTTCGACGGCCCGCTCGTCAACCTCTACATCGTGCGTGCAGAGCAGGACAAAGTTATAGCCTTCGGCGCGCGCCTGCCGGAGGATCAGGTTACACCCGCCCGTATAGCCGGTATTCTCCGGCAGCACTTTAATGCAGAGCCCCGGAAACGCGCGTGCCGCCTCGTCCGGCGTGCCGTCTGCCGAAGCGTTGTCCACGAGTTGCAAGTGATAAGCGGGATAGGTCTGCTGGCTGAGACAGCGCAGGGCTGTGAGAGTCGTCGGCGCAGAGTTGTGGCTCAAGACGGAGATTAGGACGCGCGGCGCTTTCATCGCTGACGCTGAGGTTGTCAGGTCATTGGCGCGCTGGCTGCGGGCCGGTTGCTGTTTAGTCTCCAGCGCGGCTTCAAACAACTGGCTCATCGCTTCGATCCGCATCTGCCAGTCGCCGGAGGCGGCGACGGCGCGGCGGCGCGCGACGGTCGCCCCGTCCTGTGGCAGTTGCAGCGCCTCTTCGATGGCGCGCAGGAAACAGCCCGGCTGCTCGTCGCTGGTCAACAGAATGTCATGCTCCTCGTTGAAGCTGCGCACGGCTGGCAGATTCGCAGAGACGACGGGCTTGCCGACGGCCAGGTATTCGTTGAGCTTGGTCGGCACGACCGTCGTCGTGTAGGCGCTGAGCTTGTAAGGGATGATGCACACGTCGAACTCGCGTATGAACTTGACCAACTCGCTGTGCGGCTGCTGCCCCATGAAGTGTACGTTCGGCAACCGCCGCAACTCATCGAGCGTTGTATGACAGGGGCCGACGAACACCCAGGACCAGTCCGGGCGCAAGCGGGCCAGCGCCGTCACCAGCGGCTGATTGACATGCTCCGTGATGGCCCCGACGTAACCGATAACGGGCCGCGCCAGCCGCCCATCGCGCGAACCTTCGCTGCCTCTATGCAGCCCGTTCCCGACAGGCGTGTAAGCCGCCGTTTCGACGGTTACAGCGGCAGCGGCGCGGGTCTCGTCGGTGGGCGTGAAAGCCTCCAGGTTAACGCTCGGCGGAAAGACGTGGACGTGGCGGTGTGTTCTTAAAGGGAGTTCCGCGAGCGCCGGGCTGTTGGCGAAGACCAGATCGCTAGACGCAATGACCGCCGCCTCGCTGTGCCGCAGCCGTTCGGCGTGCGGGGTCAACAGCGCCAGATTGTCAACGCGGTAATAGACGACGACGCTCTGCAGCGTCCGCAACATTTCAATCAGGTCAAGGGCGGTGTCCGTCGGCAGGTAGCACAGAAGCAGGACATCTCTCATCCCCAGAGATTTGACGGCGCGGCGCACCTGCTTCAGGAATAGTTTGGCGTTCAGCCGCCGACCCCAAGACGCGCCGAAAGGCGGCAGCACGAGCGGCGAGTGGACGTACAGATTCGGCTGGACGCGGCGCAGGCCGTGCGAGCCAAACGCGCCGAGCCAGGCGCGGCAGCGGCGCACTACCCGCCCGGCATCTTTCAGCCCCGGCGCGCGAATCCCCGTGTTCTCAATAAAGCACACACGGTTGCCCGCCTTCGCCAACCGCGAAGCCATCTCCTGCGGTCCCTGCCAGTTGAAATCCCAGTCAATGCTGGAGATGCAAACTATATCTCGCCCCTGAATCATGCGTAGTTAGCTCTGGCCTCTCTGAGCGGTGGAATGATACAAGCGCTCACGCCATAACGGGGGCAGCGTCTCCGCACTTCTGAGACCTTGCATGTCACCCTTGATGGCGGAAGATTCTATGAACGGCGGAACCAGTACTCACACGCGCGTGCGGCGACCTCCGGCTACTTAACCAAACGCACGCAGCATCCGCTTCATGATGCGCCGTGGCGAAAGAATTCGTCGCTGTTCCGGCTTACGCCAGGACCCTTCCCAGTAATGGATGCAGTACGTATTCTCTTTAATGCAATCGGGCGAGAAATTGCCGAACCAGGGATACGGGTAAAAATATTCTACGGGATATATTGTGACCCCTTTAATCTCTTGCAGTTTGTAATCGCGCAAGCCCATCTCCTTCAGCACCCTGGTGACGACCAGAGGGGAACGCGGGAACTCGCCGTTTGAAGCGAACAAGTCCTGCGTCAAACGGGCACATCGCGCTAAGAAAGGATGCCCCGGCTGCGCCCCCAGCACTGCGCTATTGACCCAGTCCACCTGTTCTTCCGCCTGCTGAAAACCCACGAAACATTCATGTTGCAGGAGCGGGACGAAATCCTTCCGCACTTCAACATCTGTGTCTAAGTAGATGCCGCCTTCGTTATAAAGCGCATGGAGCCGGACGTGGTTTGATAATCTTGACCATGCGCCTGCGGCGTAGGCGGCGCGCGCATACGCAGTATCAAGCGGGACATTGGTTTCATCCCAGAGTTTGATCTGATAGTCAGGCAACACTCTGTGCCAGCTATCCAGACATCGCTTATTGAGGTCACTCTGGGGATGCTGGCCGAACCAGCAGTAATGAATTTTTTGGGGAATCATTCGCCGTCTCTCGCCGCGCCAGTTAACGGTAGCATTGTGCCGCCGAAGTATTGGTTCTTGAGAAGCATGGTTTACTTCTCTTCTGCCAGTCGCGCATGCTTGCATTTGGCGACTCCCTTTTCGACCCCTTCTGGATAATAGAAACCACTCCCCTGGCAGTCCGGGCAGTTTTTATAATCCGGCGCAGCCGATTCCCCTTTTATATATTTCGTTTTAATGCTTTCTTTATTGTCTGCATTTTGTGCAGAGACTGCATCTCTTGCAGAGACTGCATTTTTTGCAGAGTGTGCAGATTTTGCAGAGACCACTTCCGGTATTAAACACTCAATCAGACAGCCGCGACTGTCGTTGCTCTTCCCCTTATTGCCCGTCTCGCGCCGCTTAATATAGCCGCGTTCTTCGAGAGTATTGAGAGCATATGCAACCTTCCTAGTGCTGATATTACAGGCACTTGCGAGCGTCGCCATGCTGACCGTACAAGTGTCACTCCGAAAGCCTCTGGTGAGCCTGTAGATGCGGCGTAGAACGCTCTGTTCGCCTGGTTTCAGGGTCGGTATGATCTTGTCGTCCAACTCGTTTGGAATGCGATAAAATTGCTCGGGGTGTGCAAAATTTGCAGTGTCTGCATTTTTTGCAGTCACTGCAATTTGCAGAGACCCAGGGGACGTTTTTGCAGAGACTGCATTTTTTGCAGAGTGTGCAGATTTTGCAGTGTCTGCATTTCTTGCAGGGACCACCTCTTGATTTTGTTGTTCTTCCTCGCGCGCTCGTTTCTCTTCCTGGATGCGCCGGACATCGGACTGGCTGACATTTGGTGCGACGGCCTTGAGCCATCTCTCGCTAGGCATTCACGGTCTCCTCTTCAAACAAGGCTTCCCCTAATGCCTCCTTGACATCACTGGGGGCTATCTGGCCCCCTCCGGCAAATCTCCATGCGACGGCGGCGACTTTCAGAATATCGCGCGGGTTGCCGCTGGTCAGGGTATAGAGTTCTTCTAAGGCTTTATCCGTGAATGGGTTCTTTACCCTGGCTTGCTGGCAACGAAACTCAACCATCTCGCGCGTCTCATTCAGGGAAAGCGCAGCCAGCATGGAGGGCGCGAAGATCCTGCTCCTCAGAGCCTTTTTGCTGCTGTCCATAAGCTTGATTTTGAGTTCAAGCTGGGCGGACAGGACGACCTGAATGAGCTTTGTATCGTCGGTCTCGAAATTCAGGAGCGTGCGAATCAGTTCAAGTTGGCGACCGGGAAGGCGTTGGGCCTCATCCACGAAGACCACAGCAATCTTGTCTTGTGCGTAGAGTCCGAGCAGGAAATTCCGCAACTCGTTCTCCTGGTCAACCATTGAGCGACGGGCCGGAAGTTCAAAATCCGCGCATATTTTCTTGAGAAAACCGAACTCGGAAGGGAAGTTGGGGCTGGCGATCATAGTCGCTGCCGCATCTTCCCTTGAATCATATTCGTTGAATAGATAACGCAAGACGGTAGACTTGCCGAGGCCCACATCGCCCAGAATGGCCGTTAGCCCCTGGCGCGAATCCAGCACGAACCGGACCTTTTCAAGCGTCACGCGCAGAGCAGGAGTTAAATACAATAAATTCGGATTGGGGCTAATAGAAAACGGTTGAGTAGCCATAAAGGCGCTTATACAGCCTTATGAGAACCCTGTCAACGATAATTTAGGGAGGGGGCTATGTTAATCAACAGGGTTATAGCTGTTTTATGCCCTTTGCTGCAAAAAGAGAGACCGGAGACCTTTTAAACTGATGTCTGTTGTCCCATAAAGCAGGTTAAAAGACCAACAGCGACAATGTGCCACAAAGGGAACCATATCTTTTATCTGTAATTTACAGAGGCGAAGAGTCCTAATTCCGATAACACTTCTATTGCGAATCAGGAGCGACCTGATGCGCGGGGCTTTGTGAGCAGCCTGCGAAGCGATAGCCGATGCCGATGATGGTTTCTATGGAGTCGCCGCATGCGCCTAGTTTTTGGCGCAGGCGTCTTATGTGTACGTCGAGCGTGCGTTGGTCGCCGTAATACTGTTGGCCCCAGACATCATCGAGGAGCCTTTGACGTGTTGAGACTCGACCTGCGCTGCGGACCAGTGCCGAGAGCAGCGCGAATTCCTTGCGCGTGAGCCTGATGCTCTGGCCCCGGCAGGTGACGCTGATGTTTGCGAAATCTATCTGGAGCATTTCGTCTTCGTAACGAGGGACGCTGTGTTCATCTGCACGGCGCAAGACCGCGCGCACGCGCGCCATCAGTTCGCGCACGGAGAAGGGCTTGATGATGTAATCGTCAGCGCCGAGGTCTAAACCGGCCACGCGGTCCGACTCCGAAGCGCGTGCCGTCAACATGATGATGGGCGTCCGGCGCGTCGCTGGCTCACGACGCAAGCGGCGACAAATCTCCAGGCCGCTCATGCCGGGCAGCATCAAATCCAGAATCACGAGCGCCGGAGGCCCCTGCGAGTCAAGCGCAACGAACAGCCCCGCTTCACCCGTTACCGCCACACGCGCCTTCAACCCCTCACGCTCAAGGTTGTAGCGCAAGTTCTCCGCGATGTCAGGATCGTCTTCGATGATCAGGATAGGTCTGCTCATAAAACAGTCGGGAGGCCAGAGTCTAGAGTCAGGAGTCAGGAGTCAAAAAACGGGAGTCTGAAGCAGGAGTCTCAGAGCCAAAATATCAAGAGGGTGGCTTCTAACTCCTGACTCTAGACTCCTGACTCTGGCCTCATTTGCTGTGTTTGATAAACGCGGCCTCTGCCATGTAGACCGTGAGTTCACAGATGTCTGTGACGTAATCACCTATGCGTTCGAGGTGTTTGGCGACGAAGAGGAGGCGCGCGGCGCGCGTCGTGGTGGATGAGTCGGCCACCATCAGTTCGATTAAGTCACGAAAAATAGTGTTGTAGAGTTTGTCTATTTCATCATCCCGCTCGATGACGGCGCGGGACACCGCCGCATCATTGGAAGTGAAAGCATCTAGTGCGGCGCGCAGCATATTGGAAGCAATCTCGCTCATGCGCGGGAGGTCTATCAAGAGTTTCAGTTCCGGTTCGTCGTTGAGGTCAAGCGCCACGCGCGCGATGTTACAGGCATGGTCCGCGATGCGTTCGAGGATAGGTGTAATCTTGGCGACGGAGATGACGAAGCGCAGGTCGCGCGCCGCAGGCTGCCGCAAAGCAATCGTGTCCACGCAGAGACGATCAATCTCGACTTCCAGTTGGTCTATCTCATCGTCGTACTTGAGAACATCCTGCGCCGTCCGCGTATCACGCTCAACGAGTGCGAACATCGCGCGTTGGAGAGCCGTTTCCGTCTCGCCTCCGAGCAGTAAAACGCGGTCGCGCAGGTTGTCCAACTCGCGGTCAAGTATTCTGTGGTGTTCCAAAATATTTTTACTCCTTCCCCTCGCGGGTGTGACAGACGCATCCTGAAAAGCCGGAACAATCGTCACCGAACATCATCCGTGAATGTCGTCCGTAAATATCATCCGAAGCGACCCGTGATGTAATCTTCCGTCAGCTTTTCATCGGGAGCCGTGAACACTTTTTCCGTGCTGTTGACTTCAATCAATTTGCCGAGCCAGAAGAAGGCCGTCTGGTCGGAGACGCGCGCCGCCTGCTGCATGTTGTGCGTGACGATGACGATGGTGTACTGCTGTTTCAGTTCGACGATGAGTTCTTCGATCTTCTGCGTCGCCATCGGGTCGAGAGCGGACGCGGGTTCGTCCATCAGCACGACTTCGGGCTGGACTGCCAGCGCGCGCGCGATGCACAGGCGCTGTTGCTGGCCGCCGGAAAGGCCCAGCGCCGACGCCTTCAAACGGTCCTTCACTTCCGGCCAGAGCGCAGCATCTATCAATGCCTGCTCGACACGTTCTTGAAGCTCCGCCTTATTTTTGGTGAGACGGTTGATGTGCAGCCCATAAGCCACGTTGTCGAAAATTGATTTCGGGAACGGGTTCGATTTCTGAAAGACCATCCCGACCCTGCGCCTTAAACCAACCACATCCATCTCCGGCGCGTAGATGTCCTGCCCGTCAATCCAGACCTGGCCCAAGACACGCGTGCCGGGGATGGTGTCGTTCATACGATTGAGAGTCCGCAGGAAGGTAGACTTACCGCAGCCGGATGGACCGATGAGAGCCATGACCTGTCGCTCAGGAATAGCGAGCGAAACATTGTGCAGCGCCTGCGTGTTGCCGTAGAAAAAATTCAGGTCGCGGACGCTGACTTTTTCTATGACCGCGCCCGCACGCTGCGATGTCTGCCCGGTCAGAGACGGCTCCAGCTTGAGTTTTCTGCGCGCGGTGGTCGGAGTGGACATATTAATAGCTCTAAAATTTACGACGTGTAAAAAAGCGGACGGTGATGTTGATGACGAGAATGAGCGTCATCAAAACGAGCGTCGCCGCCCATGCCTGCGCGTGCCATTCATCGTAGGGCGAAATAGCGTAGTTGTAAATCTGCACGGTCAGGCTCGCTATCGGCTGGTCCAGATACCAGTTGAAGAAGCGGCTGCCGAAGGCCGTGAATAACAGTGGCGCGGTTTCACCGGAGACGCGCGCGATGGCGAGCATCGCTCCCGTTGCAATGCCGGACGACGCCGCCGGAAGCACCACTCCCATCGTCACACGCCATTGCGGCGCGCCCAGCGCGAGCGCGCCTTCGCGCAAACTGGTCGGCACAAGGTGAATCATCTCTTCGGTCGTGCGCGTGACAATCGGAATCATAATCAACGCGAGCGCCAGTCCTCCAGAGAGAGTCGAGAACTGTTTCATGGGGAGCACTATCAACGTGTAGACGAAGACGCCGACGACGATGGAAGGCACGCCCGTCATCGTGTCCGCCACGAAACGGACGAGGCTGGCGAAGCCTCCTTCTCCAAACTCCGCCAGGTAAATCCCCGTCGCGATACCGAAAGGCATCCCGATGGCGGAGGCTATGAGCAGCAGGAGCAGCGTGCCTGTGATGGCGTTGCCGATGCCGCCGCCTTCGCCTACCGGTTTGGGCGTGTCAATCAGGAAGCGCAGGTTGATGGCGGCGATTCCACGCCACGCGATGTAGCCCAGAATCAGGACCAGAATAGAGACGGCGAAGAAAGCACACGCGGCGGTCAGCGTCGTCATAATCGTGTTGGTCGTCAGACGTAAATTTTTGCGTGGCGCAGATGTGTTCATTATGTCGCCCTCGCAGTGCCGCTCGTCCCGCGCGTGACGCCCCAGACCAACAGTTTGGCCGCGCCGTTGACGATGAAAGTGACGAGGAAGAGGATGAGTCCGATCTCTATCAACGCGCTCAAGTAGAGATTGTCGGTCGCTTCTGTGAACTCGTTGGCGATGACGGACGCAATCGTGTATGAAGGCTCGAAGAGTGAGGCGGAAATCTGCGGGCGATTGCCTATCACCATCGTGACGGCCATCGTCTCGCCGATGGCTCGTCCGAGGCCCAGAATAATCGCGCCCGCGATGCCGCTCGCGGCGTTGGCGAGGACGACTCGCGTCGTTTCCCACCTCGTCGCGCCGAGCGCCAGCGCCGCTTCGCGCTGCGAGACGGGAACGGCTGCGAGCACGTCTCGCACCACCGCCGAGATAATCGGCGCGATCATGATGGCGAGAATGATGCCGCCCGTGAATAATCCGATCCCCGTTACTGGTCCTTGAAAGAGCGGCAGCCAGCCGAACCAGCGCGCGAGCACAGGCTCTACATGGACGCGCAGGAAAGGCGCGAGGACGAAGATGCCCCAGAGGCCGTAGACGACGGAAGGAATCGCGGCGAGCAGTTCGACGAGAAAGGCTATGGGCCTTGCGAGCGAACGCGGGGCCTGCTCGACCAGAAAGACGGCCACGCCGAGCGAGAGCGGAACGGCGATCAAGAGCGCGATGAGCGATGAGACCAAAGTGCCGTAGATAAAAGGCAACGCACCGAACTGGCCCGTCACGGGATTCCATGCGCGCCCGGTCAAAAAAGCGAAACCGAACTTGTGTATCGAAGGCAAAGAGTTCGCGGCGATGGCCGCCATCATCGTCGCCACAATCAGCAGTAAGAGGAGCGCGAAGAGAAAGAGCAGACCGCGAAACAGAGCATCGCCGGTGTTGCCCGTCGGCACAAACGCGCGCCGCCAATTTCGCACACGCCCACGCGCTCCATATCCAGACGCGGGAGAGGGAAGAGTGGGCTGCGGATTAACCATAAGCACAAGTCAGTAGTCCAGAGTCTAGAGTCAGGAGTCAAAAGCAAGAGCCTGTCTTTGACTCTAGACTCCAGACTCCGAGACTCCTGACTGTTTTACTGCCTGAGCGGCTTGCCGCCGGAAGTTATCGAGTTGATCTTGGCTTCGGCGCGTTTGACGACTTCATCGGGCAAGGGTGCGTACTGCAAATCCTTTGCGAATTTCTCGCCGTCGTGAATGCCCCACCAGAGAAAATCTACGAGGGCCTTGCCTTTCGTCGCGTCCTTCTGGTCTTTGTAAACCAGAATGTATGTGTAGCTTGAGATGGGATAGGCGTTGGCCCCCGCCGGATTCGTGATGGAGGTCCGCAGGTCTTCTGGCAGGCTCGCTGCCGACGATGCGGCGGCTGCCGTGACGGCTTCAATCGAAGCGGTGATGAAGTTGCCCGCGCTGTTCTTGATCTGCGCGACGGGCAGCTTACTCTGCATGGCGTAGGCGAGTTCGACATAGCCTATCGTGTCAGGTTGTTGCTTGACCATGCCGGTCACGCCTTCGTTGCCCTTGCCGCCCTGCCCCGTGGGCCACTGCGGTGATTTGTCCGCCCCGACCTTCTCTTTCCATTCGGCGCTGATTTTAGACAGGTAATCTGTAAAGACCGCCGTCGTGCCGCTGCCGTCCGAGCGATGGACAACCGTGATGTCTGTCACGGGAAGATTGACGCCCGCGTTGTCTGCCCTGATGCGCGGGTCGTCCCACTTTTTAATCTTACCGAGAAAGATGTCCGCGATGACATCTGGCGAGAATTTTAAGGGCTGCGCGATGCCCTGCAAGTTGTAGGTGATGACGACCGCGCCGAGCACCGTCGGGATATGCAAGAGTTCGCCGGGAGCGCCTTTCAACTCATCGTTTTTCATGGGCGCGTCGGAGGCTCCGAAGTCAACGGTCCCGGCCTGAATCTGCTTGATACCGCCGCCTGAGCCGATGGATTGATAATCAATGCGAGTGTTCGGATTCAACTTGCCGTATTCGCTGAGCCACTTTTGATAAAGCGGGTTCGGAAACGTCGCACCCGCGCCCAGCAAATTGAGCGTCCCACCGCCGCTACCCGTGCCCGGTCCGACGCCGCCTCGCTGCCCGCTACAGGCAGCCGCGAAGGCGAGCAGGGGAGCGCATAAAAGGACCAGCGTCATGCGCCGTCTATTTTTGGAAGAGGCCATCTTTTTCTCCTGAACGATGTTGAAGGAAAGAGTTTCACCAGGCAGAACAGTCTAGACCAGCGATGTTACATCCGTCTGAACTGGAGCTAAATATTTTATAGCGGTTTGCAATTGCGTATGAGCTTTGCGCCTTTGCGCCACCAGCGAGAAACAATCTCACGCCAAGGCGCAAAGTAAAATAAGACTCTTCACGCTCATGGTCTCATCCAATCGCAAACGACTATAGGCGGGCGAAATTAATGAAAGGAGAAAAAGAAAAAGCTCATAGAGTAAACTCTATGAGCTTTCTCTGCCGCTTGAGAGGATGGTTAATGAATCCCGATGAATGAAGAGTTGTCCGAATAATCCAGGACGCCCGTGTGCATGGTCATCTTCCATTCATCTCCGACCTTTGAATAAACTTTACAGACGCGGCCCTGCCAGTGATTCTCGCGCCCCGCCGCGTCAATCCAGAGAGTGTCTATGTCAACGACGGCGAAGGCTCCGTCGCCTTCTTTCGAGATTTCAATCTTCTTAATCTCTCTGTGGTTGTGCGCGAGCGTGTGCGTGCGGAAGAGTTCCTGCCAGCCGCTCTTCCATCTTTGATAGTCGTATCTGCCCCACTCCAGAATCCAGTCCGCCGGGTCATGCGACTGCGGCGTGCTGGGCCAGGGCCAGACCATGTCTGGATGAAAGATGGTTAATAAGAGTTCGACATCCTGCGTGTCCCAGGCTCTCGTTTCTCGATTGACGATCTCTTCGATTTCTACTCGGATGTCATTCATCGAAGCCTCCAGGTCAGTACCGCCAGCTTAAGCAGGCGGTACTGATATGAACGCTGTTCTCATCTCAACGCTAGAAGATAAACTTGACGGCGAGTTGCGCCTGTCTGGGGTCTCCGACGCCTTGCCGCAGGAAGCCGTCGAAGTTGAACAGACCGGGCGTCGAGAGCGGGTTGACGTTGTTGGGGTTGTTGAAGGTATTGAACAACTCGAAGATTGGCGTGAGTTCGTAACGCTCGCCGAATTTGAAGGGACGCGCGAGCCGCCAGTCGAAGGAGAAATACTTGTTGTCCTTTCTCAAAGTGTTGCGGTTGGTCGCGGTGCGCGGGTTCGGGGTCAAGGGCTGCGCCGAGCGCGCTTGCAGGCGCGGGTTGAATTCTAAGTGCCAGGGCAGTTCCGCGTACATGAACAGGTTGAACTTGTGGCGTATGTCTCTGTCCGAGAGGGCGTAGTCCAACTGTAGATTGTTGATGTCGAAGGAGCGGTCTGTGAACGGGTCGCGCTCGTTGGAATCGTCGTCCATGTCTTTCGAGAGGACGTAGTTCCACTCGAATTGATAACGATGGCTGAAACGCTTTCTCATCCCGACGGTGAAGCCCCTGTAGAGGGATTTGCCGGGGCTGCTCGTGACCTGCACTTCGTCCAGTTCCGGTCTGAAAAAGTTTTTCCGGTTGACGTTGAGGAAGCGTGTCAGGTGAACGCCCTTTGAATGTGTGAAGTCGAAATACATGGAGAGGTTGTTGGCGATTTGTTGCTCGAAGGCGATGTTGGAAGTGTAGATGCGCGGGTTCGCGTAGTCGCGGCTGAAGACGCGCACGCCCGTGAAGCAGGGAAACGGGTTCGACCCGCAACTCCCTGCGGTCGGCGTCACTACGTTGGGCCATGTCGGCACGGCTTGATCTGTCGGGACTCCCAAGCCGACGAGCGTGCCTATCAGATCAGTGCTGCGAAAGATGCTCTGCTGCTGCACGCCGTTGGTGGTAATCGAGCCGACCTGCGAGAGCATGTTCTGCCGCGCGTAGTAGATTCCCCAACTGCCTCGCAACACGGACTTGCCTTTTTGAGAGATGTCCCAGGCAAAGCCCAGGCGCGGCTGAAACATCTTCTTCTGATTGGGCAGCGTGCCGTTGGAGGGGAAGCGCGGGTCGTTGAGAAAGATACCGTAGGCGGTCTTTGACGGAGGCACGACGGGGTCCGGGAAAATCTGCGCGTCCCAGCGCAGCCCGTAGCTCAACACAAAATTGGGCCGCGCCTGCCACTTGTCCTGAGCGAAGAGAGAGTAGTCCTCGTTCTTGATGTCGGACGCACCTGCAGCATCCGTTGCAAGGCCGCTCGGACCGGCGCTCTGCAAGTAGAGCAGGAGCGGGCCGCCCGTTTTGGTCGAGCCTGCGGGGCACGCGGAGAGCACGTCCACGTATGTGCCGTTTGAGCATGCGGCAGCGCGCGGACCGAATCCTGGTCCAAGAGAAGCAGGCGAGGCGTAGTGCAGAAAACCCGTCACGCTGTCGAAGATGTAACGCCCCGTAAAGAATCCGCGAAAGACCTGTGAGTTATCCGTGTGGAGCCACTCGCCGCCGACCTTGAACGTGTGCGCGCCGGACACGATGGACAAATTGTCTTTCACCTGCGCGCGCCAGATGGATTCGTCAACGCCCGGTTGGAGAAAGAAGGGATTGCCGAAACGAAACGTCGTATCGAAACCGAAGGCTGTATCCGCCGGGACGTTGGAGGGAATCGCAGAGCGTGGTCTCAACTCTTTTGAATAGGTGAAGTGTGCTTCGTTGACTTTGGTCGGTGAGAGCGTGCTGAACAAATTGAAGTTGAGCACATGAATCTTCGATGGTCCCTCTATGCCGTTGGCGGAGTTACCGTAGGTGGCAACGTCAAACGTCTGGTTAGTGTTTTTCGAGTAGTCGAAATTATAAGAGAGCGCGAGCTTGTTGGACGGATTAACGGTCCAATCGAGTTTGCCGAGCAGCGCCGTATTACGCACAGGGCGCTGGACCGGCAATCCCTCATCCTGACCCCGCGAGGTCTTGAAAAAGTTGATGAGCGCCAGGCGCTGGCAATCCGCGCTGCTGCCTATCAACGCTTCGTTGGCGAGAATGGTCGGCGTCTGGACGGTGCAGGGAGTCCCTATCGGCGCGCTCAAATTGGCCCGCGTGAGATTCTCAAAAATCTGCTCGACGGCTCCGAAGAAGAAGAGCCTGTCTCTCTTTATTGGTCCACCGACGGTCCCGCCAAACTGCTCGCGGCGAAAATCCGTCAGGGGCTTGCCGTCAGAGGTCTGGGCCGCCAACGCTTGCAGCCTTTGATAGTGAAAGAGGCTCCCATGAAAATCGTTCGTGCCTGATTTGGTGATGACGTTGATGACGCCGCCCGCCGTGCGTCCGAATTCCGCGCTCGCGCCGGTGGCGACGACCTGAAATTCCTGTACGGCTTCGAGCGTGATGTCTATCGCGGCGCGTTGACCGCCCGCCTGCTCGCCAAAAAAACCGTTGTTGTAATCGCCGCCGTCAAGGCTGATATTGTTGAAGATGCCGCGTTGCCCGGCAAAGCTGATTTCGTCTCCATCCGGTCCCTGCACGATGCTCACGCCGGGCGTGAGGGTCAGCAGGTCTTCAAACTTTCTTCCGAGGACGGGTAGATTGCTGACGGACGTTTCGTTGAGGGTCGTGCTCGATTCGGTCTTGACGGTATCAATGGTCGGAATGCTTGAGACGGTGACGCGCTCTTCCACTTGAGAGACCTTCATCGTCAGATTGAGCGGAATCGTTTCGCCAACCGTGAGAGGGAATTGCTCCTGCACGATGGTGGCGAATCCCTGCTTCGAGACGGTCACGGTGTACTGGCCCGGCGGCAACTGCAAGGCGACGAAGCGCCCCGCATCATCCGTGTTCAGAGTTTTGACCAGATTAGTCTGAACGTTTCTAATCTCGACGCTCGCGCCCGGCACGACCGCGCCGTTCGGGTCCGTCACCGTTCCCTGGACCACCCCGGTCGTAATCTGAGTTTGCGCTCGCGCCCCCATCACCAGCGCCGACAGGAGCAGCAAGCAGAGACCGCCCAACTTAATCCACGCCTTGAGAGTCTGAAGTAGAGTTCCGCGCATAGTTTTCTCCTCTTCACAATCAGCTATAGATTCTTGTTTGCTAACAGAAAACTTCGTGCTAACAAAAAATTCGGTGCGTGATGCTTATAGCTTTTGAAAGACTATGACCCTTGAATGATAAAACAAGCGAGGTGGGACATTTCTAGTACACATTAACGGCGCTGTCAACGTTGTCGTCAATTTATTAATGATTCAGCGGGCCTTGAGTGAGAATGAAAGAGGCGTTCACCACCGCAGACACAGAGCGCACAGAGTCAGCACAGAGAGTTGAATGCTTATCTCTGTGAGTCCTCTGTGTCCGCTGTGTCTGCGGTGGTGAATCTCAATGTCCAATTAACTCAAGACTAATCGGACCATTAATGTGAATTTCAAAATTTGCTCTCAAAGAAAACTGCTCTTGCCGCAGGGCAATTTATCGAAGCGCGCCCGGACGCGTTGATAGAGTGCGTCGCACGTTTCCGGCATCACTGGTCCAATCCATTCCGGCACGCCCGTGCCGCCCGCGTAGTAGTCCGGTAAGTGTTGCAGCAGTCCGCCAGCACCGCCCTCCGTATCCCGCGCGCCGAACACCACACGCCCGATGCCGTGCAGCAAAAGCGTGCCCATACACATCGTGCAGGGTTCCAGCGTCGTGTAACAGGTCATCTCACGGCTGCGCCGCCAGAGCTTGATAGGGACAAGCTGCAAAGCTTCTCTCTCGGCATGCCTGCCCGGATGGTATGCGGGAAAAAGTATTGAACTGCCAGCCTCCGCGATAATCTCTTCATCGAGAATTATCAACGCACCGATTGGCAGATTGCCGAGCGCCTCTGCTTGAAGAGCAATCTCGATTGCGCGTTGCAGATATTTGAAGTTGATTTTTTTGTGATTGACTGATGACAAGAATGACGCTCAGACAAGCCCCAATTCGTTCCTGCCGGATTCCGCGAGATTGGCGATGGCTGAGATTAACTCATGCGGCTCGACCGGCTTCGGGACAAATAAATTGAATCCCGCAGACAGTGCCCGCGCGCGATCTTCCACCCTCACGTATGCCGTCAAGGCTATGGCCTGTATCTGCTTCCCGCTTTCCGCGTTGAGCGCTCTGACCTTGCCGATGAATGAGTAGCCATCTTCATCCGGCATCGCCAGGTCGGAGACGAGCACATCCGGCTTGTACCACTGTAGGAGTTCAAATGCCTCGGCAGTAGAAGAGGCCGCCTGCACTTGAGCACCATGCTCAGTCAACATCGTGTTGAGCATCCGCAGGGTCTCCTCATCATCGTCAACGACCAGGACGCGCACGCTGTTGAGCGAGGGAACAGTCTTGATGAAGGCTTTGGCGTCTGCGGCTGGGCCTGTCTTCTGAGACTCTTTTCGACGGCCCTTCGCGCGTTCCTGCGAAGGCGCGAGCGGAAGCCTGATGGTGAAGGTCGCGCCGCCTCCCTGTCCGGGACTGTCAACATGGACTGTGCCGCCGTGGAGTTCTACCAGATGCCGCACGATGGCGAGGCCCAGACCCAGCCCGCCGTGCCTGCGCGTGCTGCTGCCATCGGCCTGACGAAAGCGGTCAAAGATGAAGGGCAGAAAATCCTGGCTGATACCCTGGCCCGTATCACTGACTTTGATTTGGACGTTTGAGCCTGCTCGCTCAAGTCTGACTTCGACGCGCCCGCCGGAGGGCGTGAACTTGATTGAATTCGAGAGCAGGTTCCAGACGACCTGCTGCAAGCGGTTGGCATCGCCTGAGACGCGGCGCACAGACGGGTCAAGCCGCACCTCTAGCTGAATGCCTTTGGTGTCAGCCGCCAACTGGACCGAATCAATCGCCGCGTTGATGACGGATGCCGCGTCAACTGGTCCAATATTAAGGCGTAGCTTGCCCGTGATGACGCGCGAGACATCCAGTATATCTTCGACCAGTTGGGCCTGCGATCTGGCGTTGCGTTCTATCGTCTCGACCGCACGCGCGGATGTGGCTTCGTCCAGCCTGCCGCTGCCAAGCATACCGGCCCAGCCCATAATCGCCGTCAGCGGCGTCCGCAACTCGTGCGAGACGGTGGCGAGAAATTCGTCCTTCAGACGATTGGCGCTTTCGGCTTCGGCCCTCGCCATCTGTTCGCGGCTGAGCAATTGCTGGCGCGTTTCCAGTTCATGTCGCACCTGTTGATGAAGACGCGCGTTCTCTATAATATCGGCGGCCATCCGCGCGTAGAGATCAATCAGGCGAGTCTCACGCTCGGACGGGCGATGCGGTTGGCGGAAATGAACTGAGAGCACGCCGATGATGTTGCCGTGGCGCGTAAAGAGCGGAGTGCTGTGGCAGGCGCGAAAGCCAACCAACCGCGCCACCTCTCTGTAAGCGGCGAAAGCGTCGTCCGCTTCCACATCTTCTATCACGAGCCGCTGGCCCTGTTCGTAACAGGTTCCGCAGATGACAGCGCCGCTCGTCACCCACTCGCCATCTTTGAGAACTTTGTCGAACCCGCTATGAACTTTGACATTGAGACCGCCGCGCTCCGTGTCGCACAGGGAAAGCAATCCGAGGTCTGTGCCCTGGACGGACATCGCCGCGCCCAACACCTCTTCGAGCACAGACTCTACATCCAGCGTGCTCGTCAGGCTCACGCTCATGTCATGCAACCGGCGCAGGTCTTCAACCTGGACCTCTAATTCTTCCTTCACGACACGCAAGGCATCCTCGGCCTGCTTTCGTTCCGCAATCTCCGCCTGAAGCGTGCTGGCTTTCTGTTGTAATTCGATGATGGTGCGAAGGCGTTCATCTGCGCTGGTCAGCCCTGTAAAGCTTTCGGCTGGAATGATGCTGGAGTGCGCCGTGCATACATCGCCGATGCACACGCCGGGCGTCGTCTCGTCAAAGTGGCTGAGAGGATAGGCACAGAAGAGCAGGAAGGAACGCGTCTTGTGCAGTTCGTTCCAGAGTTCTTCGAGTTGAAGCGCGCCGCTGTTGTTACCCTCTGCCCACAACAGCGCGACCATCTCACCGAAGATTCGCACATGCTGCCGACCCTCAGCCGCGCGCGCGATGAGGCCCCCGATGACCTCGCTAAAACGCGCGGGGTTTGGCAAGCCCTTCATCATAAACTTCGAGAGGGTCTCGCCCGCATCGAGGGAGACATACTGGCCGCTCTCTCTGGCCGCGACGACATCCAACCCGTTGGCCTGCAAACGTTCTTCCAGACTCTCACGGTGCGCTTGCGTCGCCACGACGATGCAGGCATCGCCCGCGCGCAGGCCCGCACTCATGAAGTCGCTCAGCGAGTTGAGCAGGAAAGAGTCCGTCTCATAAAACTGTACGAAATGTTCCGACTCATGCATCCCGCTCCAATCCGAGAGCGGCGGGAAATCCTGCACACTGATGCCTCCGGCCTTGAGTTGCATCAACTCGTGAGCAGCATTGACGTTATTTAACATTTTGCTCAAGTGAGACTCCATCTCGGTCTGTGTGCTAGAGAGTCTTGCTGTCACACATGACGAAATCGTGGGGGTCGAATTGTTGACCAACCGAGACATCCTTGCTGGTCCGGGAAAACATTGAGGCCATGACGAACTGACCTTGCACTCGCATTGGGCGGGGGCCGCAAGCTTATTCTATCGCTTTTCCGGTTTGAAATCCAGACTCGGATTGAGTGGACCAATTTATCAATCGGCCATAGTGTACGTTGATAGAAAGACGTGAGAAGATATGGGGCGTAGACTTCAGAACGTTTCTAACACACCGGCATGATGAGCTTGAATTTTATAGACCTGCTCTTAATTCTGCTCGTGCTGCTCAGCGCGCTCTACGGCTGGCATCGCGGTTTTATCCTGGGCCTGCTGGACCTCGTGCGCTGGATAGTGTGTCTGCTGCTGGGCATACGCTACTACCAGCCTGTGGCGCACGGGCTTGGGCCAATGACGGGCTTGCCGGAAGTCTGGTGGCCGCCAGCGTCTTTCCTGCTGATCGTCATAGTGGCTGGCGCGTTGATTCAACTTCTGGGCTATCTGCTCCTGCGGCGGCTGCCGGAGCAGGCTCACCAACGGCGTGCCAATCGCCTGTTAGGCATCCTGCCGGGCTTCGTCAACGGGTTGATTACGGCGGCGATTGCCGCGCCGTTGCTGCTGGCCTTACCGCTCCCGGACGGCCTCCGCACGCCCGCACGCGAGAGCCTCGTTGCCAATCGCTTAACGATTATCAGCGAGCGATTGGAGATGGCCCTCTCGCCCATCTTCGATGAACCCATCAGGCAGACGCTCAACCTGCTCACGGTGCGTCCTGAGCCTGAGTCTGAAGAAACTCTCAAACTGCCCTACACGGTCGCGGATTCAAAGCCGAGGCCGGACCTCGAAGCGCAGATGCTTGAGCTAGTCAACGAGGAGCGCGCGAAGGCCGGACTCAAACCGCTCGCGCCCGACACGGAATTGAGAGAGGTCGCCCGCCTGCACTCTATAGATATGTTTCGTCGTGGCTATTTCTCACACTACACGCCGGAGGGCGGGAGTCCCTTCGACCGCATGCACGAAGCGGGCGTCAACTTTCGCGCCGCCGGAGAAAATCTCGCGCTTGGCCCGACCTTGAGCATCGCGCATAACGGTTTGATGAACTCGCCCGGTCATCGGGCCAATATTCTGCGACCCCAGTTCGGGCGGCTCGGCATAGGGATTATGGACGGCGGGTCGCGCGGGCTGATGATCTCACAGGAGTTCCGCGATTAAGCCCGGCAAGTCGGAAGAGCAGGTCGGAAGCATGAATAATGAAGGATGAAAGAAAAGCTATGCGTCTTGAATAGCCGCTCTTTCATCCTTCCTACTTCCGACTTGCTTTTTATGGCGTGGGATTGGAATGATAATCGTCAAGCAGTTTTTGCGCTCTCACACCGGGGCTGATGACCGCCAGTTTTTTGGGCCAATCATAACCGCTGAAGACTCCGACAAGCTCTGCCCTGTCGTTATAGACCGGGCTGCCGGAATAACCGTCGCGCGCATCAATTTTTGCGGACCAGTACTGTAGACCGCGAAACATATATGGACCATAAAAGCTTCCCCGCCCGACCACCTTATCGCCGTGCGGTCTGGCTATCAGCAGCAGCCTCTCGTCTTTGTTGAGGCTCGTTTGAAAGGCCGGAGCCTTGGTCTGTTTGTGCGAGGAACAGATACGCAGGAGCGCCAGGTCCGCCGCTTCATCCACCTTGATGACCGTGGCCTGGCAACCATTGATGTTGACCTTCACTTCGAGTTGGTCCCTGGACCCGAATCCCAACTGTACTTTCTTGGAGACGCTGAGGTCTCCCGAAACCACATGATAGGCGGTCATGACCAAATCATCGCCGACGAGAAATCCCGTCGCGTAACCGTTCGGCCCCCAGTCAAGAAGAGAGATGGCGCTTTGCAGTAGGTTCTGATTCTTCCTGCTGAATTTCAGGTCCAGAGAGACAGTGTAGACATCCTGTTTCAAGGTCGTCTTATCATCCGCCAGGCAGGTTGGCGCGAGCAGAGAGACGACTAGCGCTGCAAAAGCAAGGCTGCACAAACACCTTTTCATTTTTATCTCCTTCAGACAAATGACGGGTTCCTGTCGCCAGCGAGCGCGATTCGCTGGCTCCGCGAAAACCCCTGCGTTTTCTTTCGCGTCCACTGAGAATGAGACTCTGAGCCTGAGTCCATCAGTGCGTCTTGAGCAGGCGAGACTGCTTGACTGAATCTGCGAGGATTTTGCCGCGCACCGGCGTGAGACATTTCAGAGCAGCGTCACTTCTACCACAGAATTCACCGCTTTTGATAGTGTTTTCTGGAGCCGGAGGGGGAAAGTTTGGAAGGGTCGCCGGAGTTGGCAAGGTTGGATTCTTTTTATTGCACTAGGAACGGACAGGGATTACAATGTGGTTACTAGGGCGGAGGGTGAATCTTTCCGCCTTCCCGGTTGATGGGGTGAGGACATTGACCGGACAATGGATGGGCGCGCCGCTTCCAAAGCTGGCGCGCCCGTCCGCTTTTCCAGAGGGGTCTTCATCCGGCGAAACACTTTTTGCATTTGCAGCCCTTCGGCTCTATGTGTTCCTCGACATACTCTTTGCCGTAGTTGATAGTGATTTCCTCTCCGGCCTCAATCGCTTTCCTGGACCATATCCAGATGCGTTTACCCGTCACGAAGGCTTCCGCGTTCGGCCTGCAAGCGTGGTTGATGTAGCGCGCGATGTTGCTGCGCGCGCTGCCGTCAATGGCCCATTCCTCATCAATCTCAAAGAGGTATTTGCCGCCTTTTTTATCTCTCTCTTCCCGGTCAATGATTGGGCCTATGTACTCGATAATCCGTCTTCCCTTTGGGATGCGTTGAACTGTATATAACCCTAACCCCGTGAGCGTACGCTTGAGCATGAAACTACCGCGCGACATTTTTTGTGACGTAATAATCCCTCCCCTGGATGAAAGTTTTTGAATATGACCGGAGCGCAAACCGCGCTGGCTAGACCGCTCCGATTTGCTGGAAGAGTTTGAGAAAATCAAAATTATTCCAGGCTTCCGCGATCTGGCCGTCTTTATTCTCCCCGGATGTTGACGATGTCATGACAGGGCCTCCATGAAAAAGGTAGATGCGGAATGAAATGTATCATCCAAAGAGTATCATGCAAAAGAGCGTCTGGTGAACTATCAATTCACCGGACGCTCTTTTGCATGATACTCGATGCTCTCAACTGCGCTGAAAAGTTTACCTCTCGTCGTCATCGCGTCGCGCGTCGCGTTCGGCAACCCTGGCGTCGAAGAGTTTCTGTTGTTCGGGTGTGAGCAGGGCGCGGATGCGTGTTCGCGCGTTCTGGCGCGCGGCGTCGTAGCGCGGGCGTGCCTCCTCACGGAGCGCGCGATAGTCGTTGCGCGTCTGGTCCAGAATAGCGCGTATCTCCGTTGCCTGCTGCTCGCTCAAATTGAGGTCGCGCTTCATGCTTTCAAAAATCTCTTCCCGGCCATGTCGCCCGCGTGATTCACGGGAGGCGTTGGCGGCCTTCAAACGATAGGCGCTGTCGAGCGATGCTCCGGTCACGCAGCCGAGCGCGAAGACGCCCAACACTACCACCCACACTTTCGCTCTGGTCATTCCGCGCGGCGTCATCTTGAGACCCCCTGCTCGTCCTCGTTCAGAATCGTCGCCAGCACTTCATCGCTGGAGAGCGGCTGGTTATCCGCGAAGACGACCTGCTCGATGCCAGCATCGCGCGTGCCGAGGAGCGATTCGCCGCTCAGGTTTCCGGCGCTCAGCGTGCCCATGCTCGTGGACCAGAAAAGGACGAAGGCGAAGACTGCCACCATCGCCATCGCGGGGACCGCGCGCCAGACGATTCCCAACAGCGGCAACCAGCGCTCGCCTTCCTCACGCCGTTCTCGTTCTGCCGCGATGCGCGAGCGCACGCGCGCGTAAAGAAAAGGCTGAGCGTCCAGGGCATCTGCCGCATCCTCATTCGCGGCGGAGGCGCGCAAGACTTCCCGGCCCAAACGGTCCAACCGTTCATCCAATCCTCTGTCTCTCTTTTTGCCTGCCATTGACTTCACCTGCTCTCAAAGCCGCCGCGTGCGGGAGCGGCCTCTGACAATAAAAACGCGCGCCTGTCTGCGCCGGTTACAAAAATCTCTCCAGCACGCGACGCAACGAAACGCGCGCACGGTGCGCACGCACCTTCACTTTCGAGCTTGACCAGTTATTAATTTTCGCGATTTCAGAAACGGACAAACCTTCAGCGTCGAGCATGACGAGCACCATGCGATCTTCTGGACTGAGACGCGAGAGCAGCTTGCCCGCCAGGTCTCGCGCGATGGCTGTGGTCAACACGTCTGCGCCCGGACCCTCCGCGCGAAGCTGGTCCTTTATCCAGGCGCTCTCTTCTTCGGAGATATTACTGAGAGAACTTTCGGGTCGCCGTTTGAGACGCCTCAGTTCGTCGTAACAGGAGTTAAAGGCGATGCGTGCGAGCCACGCGGCGAAGGATGCTTCCTGCGCGTTGGAAAAATCTCCGAGCGCGAAATAGGCTTTCGTGAAACTCTCCTGCACGACCTCTTCAACCTGTTCGTGCTGGCGAAAGAAACGGCTGGCGATGAGCGAGACGCGACGCCTGTGGCGATTGAAAAGTTCCTCGAACGCAACATCATCACCCCCGCGCACGCGGGCCACAAGTTCAAGGTCAGACGGTTCGGCAGTTGACTGCGCTGCGCTCCCCTGCACGTTAACGGAGTCGGAGTTATCTGCCATCTCACCCATCAATTATAAACTGTCCGGCCCGTCTTTCTTATTCCGTCAAGGCAAAATAAATTGGCAGCCCTCTTGTTGAGGGCTGCCCCAATTGGTCCAAATAATGAATGCGAGCAGAGCGCGCATCCCTGTTTCCCTTACTGGTTCTGGTTTGAGTTTGCGCCACGGCGCGAGCGCCATTCCTGACGCTTCTGCTCTCGCTGCTGCCGGTCAGCCGCGAGTTGCGCTTTCTGTTCCGGCGTCAGCACGTTGTACATCTCGAACATCATGCGCGCCCGCGCCACTTCCATCTCGACCTGAGCGTTGGCGCGTGCCTGAGCCGCCGCGCGCACGGCTGCCTCATTGAACGTGCCTTCCTTGAATGCATCGAAGCCGCCTCTGCCGCCGTCCCTGCTCTCGCGTGATTGCTCACGCAACGCCTTCGTGCTCTCGCGGAAGCGCGCGTTAATCTGGCTCATCTGTTCCTTCTGCGCGTCCGTCAGGTTGAGCTTCTCCGCGAAGTGCCCGCCGAACCCGCCATGCATCTCGTGCCCTTCTTTATCGCCGCGCGCTTGACGCTCCGAGCGTTCCTGGTCGCCCTGTCCGCGCGTCGCCTGCTGCTGTTGCTGCGCGAACCCGACGAGTCCCGTCAGCATTAAAGACCCGGCCAGTGCAGCCCCCGCAATGATCTTCTTTGTCCTGTTTAGTTTCATCTGTCTTTATTCTCCCAAATCATGAATTGTCCAGAGCCGCATCGAATTCAGGGGAGAATGATGCCTCAATCCGGCCAGTTAATATGTAAGACGTAGTTGGCGAAACAACGGTTACAGATTTTTCCAAACCCTTCCCGGAGAGTGAGAGCGTTGAGCAATTGAAGTTATGTAAAATTGAAAATTGGTCCAATTCTTTATTCGGGCACAAGGGCGATGCGGAAGCCCGTCAGGGACCACTCGTCCTCGCCCTCGACTTCCCTGAGATATGAAAAGTCGCCCGGCGCGTTCGAGCCGACGGCGTAGCATGTCGCGTTGCCCTGCTCGTCACGATAGAAGCCCAGTTCGAGCGTCTCCGTCTGGCCCCATTCTGGATGAAAGATGGTGCCCACCAGGTTGAAGACGGCGGGCGGGCAGACCGTCACGCGATAACCCTCCGGGAGCAGCGCGCGCGCGCGCCAGTCATCATTGACGACGCGTATGAATTCACGCAGGCTCGGATAGTTGTGCGCGTAACGCGTGCCGTTGACCATCCCCGCGCGTCCAAGATAAGCGGCCAAAGGGTCGGCGGCAGCATCGTGTCCATAAATGGTCCCATAAAACTGCCTGTTGCCCGGCAGGTAACGCGGCTTCGCCGTCGTCTCCACGCCGATGATGCGGCCCTGGTGCTGGCTGTGGCCTTTGATGAGGCGGTCAAGATAACTTGGCCCATACTCGCGCGCTCTCGTGAAATCGCGCGAGACCATCGGATAGAGCCGCCCCCTGTAAGCATCATCCAGGGGCAGGGCTTCGGCTGACGGCACGACATGCCATTCGATATTGAAATGAGAGAGTCCTTCTGAAATCTCCGGCGACGGTTCAAACTTCGCGGCCTCCTGCGTGATGAGCGACGCGTCTGCTCCCAACTCGAAAAAGTCGCGCAGCCTTTTCACTCTTTCATCCATACGGTTATTCATATAAGATTTCCTTTCCCCCTGTCACATATTCGACACTCTAATACATTTAATCGCAAGTCTCCCGTGATGAAGGGGCGATGATGGATGCGTTTAGATTGTCTCAAATCTATAGCGGACGCAGGATGAAAAGTTTGTAACCGTCAACTGTCGCGTAGCGTCTTCAGATAAAGGATCAGATTAAAGGGTATACTTATGTCTTCTTCATCACTCTCCCGCAGATTTCAAATCGTCGCGCCACTCTGTCTCTTGCTGGCCGTCGCGCTATTCGGCGCGGCCTGCGGGCGTACGGAGTCAAAGGCCAACGCGAAAGAGAACGCGGGAGAGACCAGCAAGAGCGAATCCGGCGGCGCGTCTGCGGAAGCGCCCCCGGTCCCGGTCACGACGACAAAGGTGTTGACGCGCGAAGTTCCTTCCTACATTGAAACGACCGGAAGCCTCGTCGCGGAAGAGACTTCGGATGTCGCGCCGCAAACTTCCGGGCAGGTCGTGGCGACTCCCGTCGGCGTCGGCGCGTTCGTCCGGCAGGGCGAGACCATCGCTCGTCTGAACGATAAGGACGCGCGCCTTCGTTTGCTACAGGCACAGGCGGGAGTCCAGCAGGCCATCGCGGGCGTGCGTCAGGCCGAGGCTCGTCTTGGTCTCAGACCGGGTGGAAATTTTGACGCGAGTTCGATTCCCGAAGTGCGCGCCGCAAACTCCAATCTCGAACAGGCGCAGGCACAGTTGCGACTCGCCGAAGCTAACGAGAAACGTTACCGCGAACTCGTGGAGACGGGTGATGTCGCGCTCAGCGTCTATGACCAGTACCGCACGCAGAGGGACACCGCGAGGGCGCAGGTCAACGCCGCGCGCCAGCAACTCGAATCCGCGATTAACACCGCGCGCCAGAGCAACCAGGCGATACAGACGGCGGAGGCCGCAGTCGCGTCTGCGCGCGCGCAGGCCGCCATCGCGCAGAAGGCTGTCGCGGACGCGACGGTTCGCGCGCCCTACGCGGGTTACGTCAGCAATCGTCCCATCGCCGTCGGCGAGTATGTGACTCCCTCTTCGGTCGTGGCGACGGTGCTCCGCACCAACCCTCTCAAATTGCAATTACAGGTCCAGGAAGCGGAAGCCCCTTTCATCACTCAGGGCATGGGCGTCTCTTTAGAAGTTGACGCTTACAAGGACCGGAAATTTTCGGGGCAGGTGACGGCGGTCAACCCTGCGATTGATCCTGCCTCGCGCGCCGTGACCATCGAGGCCGCCGTCGAGAATGGAGACAACGCGTTGCGCTCAGGCATGTTCGCCACCGCGCGCATCGCGCGCAAGGGCGGCAATCAGGCCATCTTCGTGCCGCGCGCCGCGCTCGTTTCGGACCAGAATACGCAGTCGTATAGAGTCTTCGTGATTCAAGGCAACACGGCGAAACTGCGCGTCGTCCAACTCGGCACGGAGGAAGGCGACACGGTGCAGATTCTATCGGGCGTCAACGCGGATGAAATCCTGGCGACGAGTAACCTTGGGCAACTTTACGAGGGGGCGCGGGTCAAACCGCAATAACAGTCAGGAGTCTCGGAGTCAGGAGTCAGGAGTCAGAAGA
>DASYML010000189.1:0-48127 GCA_036009045.1 Pyrinomonadaceae bacterium | reverse complement strand
AACCCAGTTCAGCACGTTCCGGGCAGAGAGCGCGCCCCGCGCCCTTTTTAACACACGCCCGCGAGCCGCCCAGTGCGAGGCCAGCCACGTCCTGTGCGGACCTGGCCCGAATCCTCGGTAGTATGTCCAAAAACTTGGATGTGAATCTAAAAATTCGGAGTTTAAGCGGAAATTCGTCACTTCAAGCCCGGCTTCCGAGCCGTCTCAGGACTCAACTTTCCTCATTATTTGCAAGCTATTACGAGGCGAGCAAGGGTGGGACGGGCGGTCTTGGCCCTCCAATTGCCTAGTGTGGGCACGTCGTAAATCTGTCGCCATGTGACCCGGCATCAGCCGGTCCATCACCTAGCAAAATTACGCACCAAGGATTTTACACCTTATTAGGAGCGAAAGTATGATAAGAAAGATCAAGTTCTTGCCGTCAATACTCGCCCTGCTTCTCTGCGTCGCTGGCTTAGCCTTCGGACAAGAGACGACAGGCGCGATTGAAGGCACAGTTAAGGACCCGCAGGGCGCTGTCGTCCCGAACGTGACGGTGACTGTCACCAACCGTTCGACCACCTCCGGCGCGCGTCCTGACGCTTCGACCGGGTTTAGCCGCACAGTCAACACTGATTCCAACGGCTTCTTCCGCGTCTTGCAAGTGCCGCCGGGCTTTTACAATGTGACCACTGCGGCGTCCTCCGGTTTCGGTGGAGGCACCGTCACGGACGTTGAAGTGGTGCTCGGCAAGACCACTCCCATCAATATCGGCGTACAGGTCGGCACACAGGCCGCCAACGTGACCGTCACCGCAGCCGACATGTCTGCGATTGACCCGACCGATTCTAAGATTCAAACCAACATCACCGCGCAGACTGCCGAACTGTTGCCCAAGGGCCAGAACTTCGCCAGCTTGCTCAAGGTTTCTCCCGCGACCCGTCCCGAACCGCTGGCTGGCGGTTTTCAGGTTGACGGCTCGTCCGGTTCGGAGAACACCTTCATCATTGACGGTCAGGAAGTCACTAACTTCCGCACCGGTTCATTGAACTCCAACTACAACCTGCCGTTCCCGCTGGTGCAGGAAGTGCAGGTCAAGTCCTCCGGTTTCGAGGCCGAATACGGCGGCGCGACCGGCGGCGTGATCAACGTTGTGACCAAGGGCGGTAACAACGACTATCACGGCGAATTCGGCATCAACTTCCGTCCGTCCAAGTTCCAGGCTGCGCCGCGCCCCTTCTTGCGCCGGTTCAACACTGGTTCCGTCGCCGCCGGAACGTTCTTTGACACTTCCGAGTATTTCACTCCGATCCGTCCGGGTGGCGTGGACGAGTTCCCGACCGGCACCTTCAGCGGTCCGGTGATCAAGGACAAACTCTGGTTCCTCGCCAGCTATTCGCCGCAGTTCATCAACATCAACCAGCCTTTGAACTATTTTGTCCAACAGCAGTTCGTCAACGGTATTCCCACCTCGAATATCATTGGCACGACTGACCCGCGCGCGGCCAGAACAGTCGTCAACTCGCAGACCTATCATTACCATCAGCGAAACGATTACGCCTTCGCGCGTCTCGATGCTTCGCCGACCGACAAGATTCGCCTGGGTGGCAGTTTCACCTGGAGTCCGATTGCGGTTCGTGGCGCGTTGCCTGCGTTCAGCGAGATTCTCAGCGGTCCGCAGTTCTTCCAGTCGACTCCGACCACCCCGGCGCAGATTGGCTCGCAATTCCTGGACAACCAGGGTGGCCGCCAGAACGCCAACGAAGTGTCCGGCAAATTCGAATGGACGCCGAACAACAAGATGGTCATCAGCCTTCGCGCTGGTCGCAGCTTCTTGAACGAGAAACTCGGCTCCTATGGTATCCCGAATCAAACGCGTTACCTGTGCCAGGCTGTAAGTAGTGCTTCCATCGCGGCGCTCGGCGGATGCTTCCCCGGCTTCTCGAACTTCGGCACTAACTTCCAGATTGCTTTTGACGTTTCAACCCGCAGAACAGTGGACGCCGATGCCACCTACCTCTTGAGCAACTTCGGTGGTCGCCACCAGTTCAAGTTCGGCTACCAGTACAACGGCATCAAGAACAACGTCAACGAAGGCTACCGCAACACCGGTATCGTGGCGCTTTACTACGGCTTCACGATTGATAACCTGACGGGTCAAGACCCGACTCCTGGCTCTATCGGTTCCGGCTTCTTGCAGCGCTTCGGCACTGTCGGACAGGCGAGCAGCAAGAACCAGGCCATTTACGTGCAGGATAGCTGGCAGCCGTTCAGCCGCCTGACCCTCAACCTCGGTTTCCGTACCGAGCGCGAAAACGTGCCCACCTTCGTCTCGTCGAATCCGGGCATCAACTTCGGTTTCAAAGACAAGCCTGCTCCGCGTATCGGCGCGGCCTTTGACCTGACCGGCAATGGCAAGACGAAACTCTTCGCCTTCTACGGTTGGTTCTATGATCGCTTCAAGTATGAGTTGCCGCGCGGTTCGTTCGGCGGCGACTTCTATCGTCGCGATTACTTCGAGATTTTCCCGGCTGCTCCGCAGTATACGAACTTCACCTTGGCTAACATTCATGGCAACTTCGCGGACCCGATCGGCGGCGCATGCCCCGACACAGGCTTCATCGGCTCAGGTCTCTCGCGTTGCCAGTTTGACTTCCGCATCCCGTCCAACCTCGTTGGCGGCAGCATCTTCGATGGTGGCGCGGTTGACCCGAACCTGAAGGCCCAGCGCCAGAGCGAAATGACGGTCGGCTTCGAGCATGACCTCGGCGGCGGCTTCCTTGCCAGCGGTCGTTTCACGCACAAGAAGATTGACCGCGCGATTGAAGACGTTGGTATCCCGACTGCTTCAGGCAGCGAGGCCTACATCATTGCCAATCCCGGCTTTGGTCTGGCCCACAGCTTCGCCGCGCAGAACGGTTTCCCGGATGTCAAGGCGATTCGTGATTACAAGGCGTTGGAAGTGCGTATTGACAAGCGTTTCACGCAGAAGTACTACTTCAACGCCAACTACACCTACAGCAGACTGTTCGGTAACTATCCTGGTCTGGCGAACTCGTACGAAGCTGGTCGTACCAGCCCGAACGTCAACCGCCTGTTCGACCTTCCCTTCGCAGCTTTCACCGCGAATGGACAGTCGGCTGTCGGTCGCCTGCCCACGGATCGTCCGCACGTCTTCAAATTCTACGGCGCGTACACCTTTAACGGCTGGGACAAGCTCTTCCACACGGAAGGCAAGACCAACAGCACCGAAATCTCGGCGTTCACCACCGCCGAATCCGGCACGCCGCTGACGACCATCTACACACTGTTCAATCTCAGCCCGGCCTTCTTGAAC
Source organism: Pyrinomonadaceae bacterium (assembly GCA_036009045.1). GTDB lineage: Bacteria > Acidobacteriota > Blastocatellia > Pyrinomonadales > Pyrinomonadaceae > DASYML01. The sequence continues at coordinate 44,811 of DASYML010000189.1, read as the reverse complement.
TTGCCGGGTGACTTGGGCCGCACGCACAGGTTCACGCAGACAGACTTCGCGCTCCGTCACAAATATCGTTTCGGCAGCGATCAGAAGTTCACTGCGGTCTTCGATTTCGACGTTCTGAACCTCTTCAACGAGGCCAACGAGTTGACCCGTCAGACGACGTTCACCTCCGTGGCTAACATCACTGGTGCGAATCTTGGGACGGGTGGCGAAATCGCGACCATCAACAAGATTTTCAACGGTGGTATCCATGACCTCGTCGTTAATTACGTCAACGCTCTCGCGAGCCGCAAGATCAGCACGTTCAATAAAGCGAACGGCTTCCAGGCGCCCCGCGAAGTGCGCTTCGGCTTCAGGCTCTTGTTCTAAACAGAGCCATTGCCTGACACTTGAAAGCCCATCCGATTTATTCGGGTGGGCTTTTTTTTGCCCGATGATAGATAGCGTCGGCTTATACCAGGGTAGTCAGTACCGCTTGCGGTAGCGGGCGGGTACTCAACATAGCTCAGACCCGCCCGCTACCGCAGGCGGTACTGACAAAGATGCTCTGCCCTGATGGTCGCATCCAATTGCAGACCGCTCTAAAGAAAGAGAACTGGTCCAGGAAATCACACGAAGCGGCATGAGCCAACGGCATGAAGCCCGCTTGCTTTGATCGGATCAAAGCAAGCGGGCTTCATTTTATCTCGCAGCTTGAGAATTAACTCTGTGATTGTTTGGCAGCTTTTTCGCGTAGCTCCTGGATCAGCTGTTTAATCTTTTCCTCGTCGCGTGCTTTCGGCTGGTACTTGAGAAATAGCTCCAACTCGCTGGCCGCTTCCTTGAAGCGATGCTGCTCGTTATAGAGGAGAGCCATCTGCCAGTGAACGCTCGCGTCCTTGCCTTTGCTTAACTCGTTGGCCTGTTTGAGAGCGGCTTCGGATTGGTCCAATTGGCTGGTTCGTTTGAGCGCGAGGCCCAGATAAAAATAGGCGTAGAAGGATTTATTGTAGAGGTTGGTGGCGCGTTTCAGAGTCTCCACCGCTTCCTTGTTCAGATTCAGGTTGTATTGCGCGATGCCCAATCCCAACATGCTGGAAGTGCTGCGCGGATTGACTTCAACGGCTTTCGTAAAGAGAATGCTCGCCGCTTCGCTATAACCACGGACCACGTATTCGGTCCCCAGGCGGTCCAGCGCTAAGTAATAAGTGGGAAAGATTTCAAGCGATTTTTTCAGGCTTTCAAATCCTTCCTTCTCCTTTTTTTGCCCTAACTCGCTGATGCCCTGGTCATACATTTTCTTGGCCTCCGGCGGCACTTCCTGAACAAAGACCGTCCCCGTCGGAATCCCAAAAGGCCCGTTGCTGGCATTGGCTTTACGCTTGAGGTAAAAATCAACTGTTTCGTTAGACCTTCCCCGACCCGGAACGAGTGAAACGGTATAGATCGTCACGTCTATTGTTTGCTCGGTATAATCAGTGCCATAGGGCAGCACTTTAATCTTGTAATTTCCATCTGGGAGACCCGTGAACGAGTAAAGGCCGGAGCCGTTCGTTTTAGCGCGCGCGAGGGTTGCGTAGGTGTCGCTCTGTAGCTCTAGATAAACATCTCCCAGCGGTTGACGCCCCTCGCCATAGATGCGTCCCGAAATACTGCTCGCGCCCTGCGGAGCGAGCATCGCGGGAAGGATGGACGAGGCGGCCAAAGGCTTCGCCTCCGTGCTCAAGGCTGGACCGGAAACGGCGTTCAGCGCGACGGCCAAACCGAGCACGAGATGAGTGCTTTTCTTCATATTCAAAGCTCCTTATATCAGGTAAGTCCGATCAGGAAAACATCGCATCATGGACGCAGAAATTGGGGAAAATTATAGCACGAAATTTGATGAAGAGAGTTGGGTTTTTTGTCACGAAAAGCGTGGCGAGATGTCTCAAGTAATTCGCTCGTGGCCCGGTCTCCGCTCAGGCTTTTTTAAGGGGACGAAGGCGCGCCGCGTCCTTTGAAAAACCGATGAACATAACGCGCCCTGTGGGGAGGACTAAGTGCCTGAATCAAGCAGGTGGCCCATCTTACGCTTTTTGGTTTCGAGGTAATGACGTGCCGCTTCATCCGGCTCGACCTCTATCGAGACGCGCTCGATGATGACGAGTCCGGCCTGCTCCAACGCTTGCAGTTTCAAAGGATTGTTCGACATCACGCGCACATGGCAGAGGCCCAGATCGAACAGTATCTCCGCGCACTGTACATATTCGCGGGCGTCCACGGCCAGGCCCAGCAACTCGTTCGCTTCCACCGTATCGGCCCCTTCATCCTGCAACGCATAGGCGCGAATCTTGTTGAGGATGCCGATGCCGCGTCCCTCCTGATGCTGGTAGACGATAGCGCCGCGTCCCTCCGCCTCTATCAACTCCATCGCGCGCTGAAGCTGGCGTCCGCAGTCGCACTTGGTCGAGCCGAAGACATCGCCCGTCAGGCATTGAGAATGGATGCGTACGAGCGTGGGCATGTCTGGTCGCATCTCCCCCTTGAAGAGGACGACGTAATCTTCATCGCTCGTCAACGAACGATAACCGGCGATCTTGAATTGGCCCACCTCCGTCGGCAGGTTCGCCATCGCCACGCGCTCCACAGAAAGGGCACGCTCTGACCAGGGACACGCTGCTGCTGTTGCTTCTTCCTTCAAAACCTTTTTACTCCTCAAACCTTCGATCAAATCTCATGAGGCTCTATGATATTTTGGACCAGTCGAAAATAGTTCGCGTGCTCCGATTATAGAAGCAAGCGCGATGAGCGACAAGCGCTTGGGGCAGTGGTTCAAATTAAAAGTTAAGATGAATATTTGGCTTGAGCTTCAGGGCAGCTTCTTTTCCGCTTTGATGTCATCTAATTGTTGCCGCCGCATGGCCCGGCGCGTTAAGATAATGGCCCTGAATGCAAAGGCCCGCGCCGCGTCCTTCCGGCGTCGCGTGTGAGTTTGGCCCGGAGTTGAAGCCGGTGACATTCCCTCTTTTGAAAAGGCTCTGAGCACTGGTTAAATCGTCGTGAGCGAAAACTACAGCGGAGATACTCTTGAGATGCCCGCGATGGCGCACGAACGTCGCCCTGCGCTCGTCTTCCTGCGGGGCGAACTGCTCGCCGTGCCCATCCCGCTCGAACGCGATGAGGTCATCCTCGGACGCGCCATAGAGGCCGATGTGCGCGTCAACGACCCGCGCGCCTCTCGCCTGCACGCGCGCATCACCACCGAACTCGACGGCGACGGCGGCGAGACGCGTTATCGCATCACCGATTTAGGCTCGACCAACGGCACGCTTCTCAACGGCCAACTCATCACCGAAGCCTTCCTGCATGACGGCGATAAACTGGTCATCGGCGAACACCTCCTGCGCTTCGACATGCTCGACGAGATTGACAGGGAGTTTCAAAGGCAGATACACCGCCTGCTCGTACACGACGAACTGACAGGACTCCTGACCAGCAAATCCTTCTTCTCCGAATTACGCAGGGAAGCCGCGCGCGCCGAATTCGAGGCACGCCCCTTCTGCGTCCTGATGATGGACCTGGACCATTTTAAGGTAGTCAACGATACCTACGGCCATCTCGCGGGCAACGAGACCCTGGAAGAGATCGGGACGGTCATCACGCGCGCTCTGCGTGCGGGCGACGTGGCCGCGCGCTTCGGCGGTGAAGAGTTCGCAGCCTTCCTCCTGGATGCGGACATCGCGCAGGGACTCGTCGCCGCAGAACGCGTCCGCGCAGCCGTCGAGGCTCATCCCTTCCCTGCGGCACGCCGTGGCTCCGCAGAGGACGGGCGCACGCATTACATCACCATCAGCATCGGAGTCGCAGCCTTTCCGACGGACGGACGCGACCCCATAGAGTTGGTCGAACTGGCTGACTCCGCGCTCTATCGCGCCAAGCGCGGCGGGCGTAATCAAGTCTGCTCCTACAGTCCGCAGCCTGCGGAAAATGAAGGCACGAACCAGCTTCCTCCACGCTCGGAGACGCCTCCTCCGCAGCCCGAATAAAATTCTTGAGCTAAATGAAAGTCTTGCGTTATTGGTAATATCTGTTACCATGCGGCTGGCAAAATCCCCTGTTCTATCCTGGCTCGGTTTCTTTCGTTGGCAAGTGTGCATGGCCCTTCTCATGCACACGCCGGACGCGAGGTGTCTGTGTGACTAAGAGAATCGCTCTCTTGACGATGATGCTCTTTGCCGCGTGCGGTCTGTCCGCGCGGCCTGCCTTAGCGCAGGGGCAAAGCGTTGGAACACAGACGACTACTGCGCCCGCTACGATGCAGGGGACGCAGGGAACTCAGGCGACGCGGGCGCAGGAGCAAAGCGCGGAGGTTGCGCCGGAAACGGCGGACGTTGCGATTACCGCACACGTCACGGCGCGCGAACTGCGCTTCGAGACGGTTCCGAATCCGCAGGTGGAATTTAAGGGCGGGCCGCAACTCAAAACACAATGGGACGCCGTGCGCGAAAATCTTCCGCGCCCCGTGCAGCCCGGAGTCACTTATCGAGACATAGGCATTCGCCTCAAGATTGTCAGCGTCTTCGCGGACATTGATCGCATCGTCGCGGAGGCTCTCGGCGAAGTGCCCATTCAGGATGAACTACCCGCGCAGAAGAATCCGCCCGAGAATAATTCTCCACAGAGTCATGCTCCTGCGATTGATGCGCCTCTGAATAATTCCGGCCAGCACGTTGCGCCAGCGCAGGCCCAGCCGCAACCAGGGCCAGCCCCCGTTCCAGGACCGATAAACAGCCAGACGGGAGCCAGGCCACAGTGAAACAAAAACTTTTTCAAATTCTACTCAGCGCCGCTTTCACCACTTTGTTCATCGCTGGCGGCGCTGTCATGTCCGCCGCGCAGGACAACCCCGCGCGCACGACGCAGACCCCGGCTGCAAAGCAGAGTCCTTCATCGCAGGATGCTTCGACCAACGCCGCGCAGACGCGTTCCAATGCCGACGAAACTTTTGAACTCAACATCTCCGAACGACGCATCACAGAACACAACTTCAACGCTTCGACCTCCGTTGAAGCGGGCGAAGAAAGCGCGCGCGGGCTGCGCCTGCGGATCGGCGTCGGCGTCGGCGCGGAACAGATTGACGTGCTGCTCAGAAACGTTCACGGGCTGGTGCATTTTCGCGGCACGCTCGACCGCGTGCTCGAACTGATTAACTCTCGCCGCGCGCCTGAGACGAGTCCTTGAAATAGTTTTTGGATGTGGAACTTTGCTGGACCGGAAATCTTTAGTGCTTGAAAAAATTGTTCGTCGTGCGGCTTGAAGATTCAGCATCGAGCCGGATGATTTCAAACCATCGTTGGTCCCTTTGATAGACAGTTAAGGATGTATCAACTGTAGCCCCCGACGTTTTTAACAGAAAGCTCAGTATCAATTCATCAAGCTCTTTCGGAGGAGACGACCAGTGAACAAGGCACACTATTTCGGCGCAGCCGCGCTTCTCGCGCTCATCACTTTCGCCAACGCTTCGGCGCAGACCACCAACACCAACACGAGCGGCAATAACGACGCTTCGATTACGAGCACCACCACCGAGGGCTTGCCGCAACCCAGCACTCGCGCGAGGCAACAACAGACGCCGCGTACCACTTCATCAGTGCCGCCCGTCTCGAACGTGCGCCCGCTCTCGCAGGAAGACATCCAGCGCCAACAGGCTGCCAGCGCGCGTCGTCGCCAGGAGGCCGCCAGCGGCGACCCCGACGTGCTCCTCGACGTGCCGAATCTGTCGGTTGAGGAAATCACCCTCGAAGTTGAAAACCTGCGCGCGAAGGTCTCGCTCGACGCGCGGCTCGCCAACCTGCTGGCGCTCACAGCCGGGGCTGACGCCAGCATTGATAAAGTCAAACTGACGATTAAGGGCGTGCGCGCGGAAGTGCTCCTCAAAGTTCGTCTGGACAACGTCGCGGCGATTATTGATCGCACGCTGACGACCATAGACCGCAACCCGCAAATTCTCGAACGGCTCTTGCAGAGCGTGGATAACACCGTCGGCACTGTCGGCGGCGTCGCCAACACGGCCCTCCAACCCGGAGGCGTCGTCGGCCAGACCTTGAACAATCTAACCGCGCCCAACGGTCTCTTGAGCCAGACGGTCAACACCCTGGGCCAGACGGTTCAGCGCACTGTGGATTCGACCGGCAACATTCTCGAACGTACCCTCGACACGACGGGCAAAGTGCTCAACTCCAAAACCATCGGCAACGTCTCCAGCCTCAACGTGCTGTCCGAAACGACCAACGCCGCCGGGCAAACCCTGCGTCGCGTGAGAGACACATCCGGCGCGGTCATCGAACTCACCCTCGACACCGCAGGCAAACTCATCAACTCACGCGTCATCACCCAGGCACAGAGATAAAGTAGAGGCTAGAGGTGAGAGGCTAGTGTAGAACAGATGTCTTTCACTAGCCTCTCACCTCTAGCCTCTCGCCTCTATTTCTGCAACCCGTTTCCCGTCCGTGCGTGTAAGGAAGGGCGGGTTGGTCTGTGCGGGCGCGGCCCTGTGCGCGGTTGCGCCTGTTTAGCGCTCGCGTGTATGCTTTCTCTCAGTGAAGAAGTGAAGACGGACTCTCTGGCCCGCCTCCATCAGTTGACTTAAGAGACTAAAATTTAAAATTATCGTGAGCGCTAATCTCAATCTTGCCAGCCAGCCTTTTCGCAATCGCACTTTGCCGTGGACGGTGACGGGCGTCGTCGCGCTCGTCAGTCTCGTCGCGCTCGCCTTGATTATTCAATCGAGTATGCAGACCAACGCTCAGGCGGACATGGTCGAGCGTGATGTCAAAGGCTTGCAGGCGCAGGCCGACATACTCAAGGCGCAGGCCGATAAAGTCAAAGAGAATTTGACGCCTGAGCAGACGCAGAGCCTCGAAGCCGCGCACGCGCTCGCGGATCGCAAACGCTTCTCCTGGTCGCGCCTTTTCGCGGACCTCGAAGCGGAACTTCCGAGCAGCGTCCGCGTCACGCGCATAGGCGTGCGCGACGTGGCTTTTCGCGGCGGGCAGACGGTCGCGGACCTGGACCTCTCCGTTATCGGTAAGTCTCCGGCAGATGTCACGAGCATGATCGCCAAGATGGACCAGAACGGTATCTTTCATGCTGAGCCGCTCTCGCAGAGCCTGCAAAAAGGCCGAGGCGAAACCGGGACGGAATGGACGCTTTACGTCATCTACAGGCCGCGCGCCGGAGCGCCCACGCGCGTCGCGGATGTTGATAAGGGCATCGCCACGGCGAACACCGGCGCGTTGCTTTCAAAGGGAGAGACGCGATGAGCGAACAGGACAAGGCAAGACACGACTCCTCGCTCGCGCGTCGGCCACAGATTCGCGTGCGCGTGGATAGGCTGCGCCAGTCCAGGCAGCGCAGCATCATCGGGCTTCCAGAAATCATCGGCCTCTCCGCGAGCGGCTTTCTTTTATTACTGGTCCTGTGCGCCTATTTCTTCTCGCTTGCGCCAGCCCGCGCGCGTCTTGAAACTCTCAACAACGAGCGCAACACTTTACAGCGGCGACTGCATATCTCGCAGGAAGGCTTTAATTCCAACGTTGACGCGCAGGCGACCGTCGCCACCATCAACGAGAGCCTGCAAAGATTCGAGAACGAGCGCCTCGCGGACCGCAGCGAGGGCCGTATGGTCCTCTACACACAACTCAATGATTTGATTCGCCGCAATAACCTGCGTAACACGGCTGGTCCAAATTACGTCGCGCTGCAACCTCTCGGCGCGGAGGACCAGCAACAGGGAGCCAACTCCGCGACGCGCCAAAGGTCAGGCAACGCCAGATGGCAGACCACCTATCCGGGCATCGGCGTCAACACGACGGTCGAAGGCGCGTATCAAAACCTGCGCCGCTTTATCCATGACATAGAGGCGAGCAAACAATTCATCGTCATCAACGCGGTCGAACTTGAGAGCGTCAAGGATACGGAAGTGCCGCCCGTCGTCTCGACCGCGCCGCCTGGGATGCCGGGTGATGCTGGAACGAGAGCGACTGGACCAGCGGTGCGCGGCACGCTCGTCAGCCTGCGACTTGATCTGGCCGTCTACTTCAAACGCGGCGCGGAACCCGAAGCGATTTCCCTGGCCGGGAATCAGGCACGCTGAAGCTTAAGAAGAGAAATTTTTATGTCTCTGTTTGAAGGCAAAACTCCCGCTGAACGAAACAAGCTGATCGCGGCGATGGCGCTCGGCGCGATTGCGCTCATCTCGCTCGGCTACATGCTCTTCGGCGGCTCTTCATCCAAACCCCCCGTTGCAAATCAGAATTCCAGAAGGACCACCACGACGACTTCGACTTCGCAGACCGCTTCTTTGAATAGTGGTCCAACAAGCGCCGCGCAAGTGCGCGAAGACCCGTTGACGCCGCCATCGCCGGTCCAGGTTGAATGGCCCGTGCCAGTCGTGCCCGAAGCCGGACGCAACATCTTCTCTTTCTATGTGCCGCCGCCTCCGACGCCCAAACCGTCGCCGTCGCCATCGCCGCTGCCATCACCATCACCGATTCCGCCGCCGCCCTTGCTGGTCACGTCAATCGCGCCAGCCAACGTCTACGCGCGCACGGGTGATTTCACATTAGAAGTGACGGGCGACAAGTTCACGCCCGCCGCTCGCATCCTGGTCAACGGGACGGAATTGCCGACGCGCTTCGTCAGCCCGCAGCAACTCTCCGCGACCGTCCTCGCGGGGATGATCGCGGGTGAAGGCCCGAGACAGATTATGGTGCGAACTCCCGACGGCAAACTCTTCTCCAACAACGCGACGCTCAACGTCCAGACTCCGCCCGCGCCAAACTATCTCTACATAGGCATCATCGGCGGCAAGCGTTATAACGATACCGCCGTGCTCAAGGACAAGAACAGCAAGGAACTCCTCAACGTGCAGCGCGGCGATGTCGTGGGCGGGCGCTTTCGTGTGAGCAGTATCTCCGAACGCGAGGTGAGCCTGGTTGATACCAGCATTCGAGTCAAACACACGCTCCCGTTCACGGGCGATGCGGGCGACGCAGGAGGTCGCAACGGCGGCCCGCAGCCACGCTATACGCCGCCGCCCAGACCGCCCGACGAGGGAGAAGAGGAGCCTTAAGCTGCCGCAGAAATTCTCATGCACACGCTCGAACACAATCTGACAACGGGAGCGCGGAGGCGCGATGATGCGCGGCGGGGCGAACAGGGCTACACGCTCGTCGCGCTGCTCGCTCTGATGACGATACTCGCGCTCATCATGCTCGCTGCGGCCCCGAACATTCGCCAACAGGCACAGCGAGAAAAAGAAAAGGAAGCCATCTTTCGTGGCGAACAGGTGGCGGAAGCCATCGGTCTCTACTTCAAATGCACGAACGGGCAACTGCCGACCTCTATGGATCAACTGGTCGAAGGCGTACCCTGTCGCGGCGGCGCGAAGAAAGTGCAAGTGCTGCGAAGCGAAGCCGCGATTGATCCGCTCTCAAGCACAGGCAAATGGCGATTAATCAGGCCGCGCGGACGAGAGATGATAGACTTTAAGCGCGCCGTCATGGAGTTCGCTCACACACAAACTGATCTTCGCACGACGGACCAGCGATTGGCCCAACAGTTCGATGTGCAGATCGCGGGCATCCTCAACACAGGCTCGAAGGACAACACACCCGCCCCCGAAGTGGAACTTGATGCGGAGAATTCCACAGGACCATTTATCGGTGTTGCCAGCCGCAGCAAGCGCGACTCCATCATTACCTACTACGGGATAGACAATCATAGCGGTTGGATCTTCACGCCTCTTTACAGGTAGCGTGAGAATCTCTCTCTGCTATCAGCAGAGAGAAAAAACTGCTCCTCTCTTCTCATCAAAATCACCGGATCATCTTCCGCGTTCGCCTTCAATCTCTCTCTTCAAAATTGAACGCGAGAAAGTTTATCTCTCATCATCAATCGTGCACCAAGCACTTATCGCGCGCTTGATTTTGATTTTGCGTGTGTGAGTTATGAGATGACGATGTGTTCATCACGAAAAAAAATTCACTTCTTATCAATAAGTTGTTGACATCTGTGCGCTTTGAGTTTATATACCAACATGTTGTGCGCCATTTACTCTAGGCCACAAGAGGAAAGTTGACACAGCATCTTGTGGTTTAACTAAACTGAAAAGGAGCAGCTACAACCTATGGCAACTAAAAAAGGTGCAAAGAAGTCAGGTGGTTCAAAGGGCGGCGCGAAGAAGGCTGGCGGCGCAAAGAAGGCCGGTGGCGCAAAGAAGGGCGCCAAGGGCGGCAAGAAGAGGTAGTAACTCAACCTCAGACAGTAATCCAACCCAGCGGGGTACAACAGCAGCAGCAACAACAGCAACCTTCAACCGGCGCACGCACAACTCTCAGGCCCACGGGGCCTTTTCCAAAGAACGGCGAATGCTTTCACAAGCGCGCCGTTCTTTTTTCTTGCGCGCCAGCGTCCCTCTTCGTTATGCTCACTTGTGATTGAGTTCAGCGCTCGGAGTTCCATACATAGAAAAATAATTCTGAAACTCCGAACTTGTCACTGCGAACTCCAAACTTAAAATTTTTGATGGAGGCGAAGAGTGGGAGAAAAGGAAGAGAGACCCTGGGGAAGCTATGAGGTTTTGGAAGAGAGTGATGGTTATAAGGTCAAGCGACTTGAGGTCAAGCCGGGCGCGCGTCTGAGTTTGCAACGTCACTCACGGCGCGGCGAACATTGGGTCGTCGTTCATGGTACGGCGGATGTCGTCTGCGGTGAGCGCGAGCTACAACTCAAAGAAGGCGAGCACCTGCACATCCCTCCCGAAACAAATCATCGCCTCGGCAACAGCACTGACCTCCCGCTCGCTCTCATCGAAGTGCAACTCGGCGACTATCTGGGCGAAGACGACATCGTGCGCCTGGACGATGACTACAAACGAAATTGATGAGAGGCTAGAGGCTGGAGACTAGTTAAAAACCCTGCTGCTTTCACTAGCCTCTAGCCTCCAGTCCCTGCTTTTATGCTCAGCGTTGCGCTTGTCGAGCCGGAGATTCCACCCAACACGGGTAATATCGCGCGTCTCTGCGCGGCGACGCGTGTGCCGCTGCATATCGTCGGGGCGGCGGGCTTTCGCCTTGATGACAGGGCCGTGAAGCGCGCGGGACTGGACTACTGGCCGGAAGTTATCCTGCATCGTCAACGCGATCTGAACGCGCTCCGGGCGGCGTTGCCGGAAGCCAGGTTCATATACCTCACGACCAAAGCCGAGAGGTCTTACACGGACTGGCGCTTCGAGTTGAATGATTGTCTAATCTTCGGTCGAGAGACGCGCGGTCTGCCGGAAGACCTGCTCCGCGCCAACTGGGAGAGATGCCTGACCATCCCCATGCTCAACCCGAACGTGCGCAGCCTCAACCTCGCCACCTCCGTCGCCATCGTGCTCTACGAGGCGCTGAGACAGACGGGCGCTTTAAAGCAAGTCGGAAGTAGGAAGGCGGAAGGATGAGAGAAGAGCTATTGGTCTTGGATAGCCACACTCTCATCCTTCCTACTTCCGACTTGCCTTGCACGTTCGTCCTTTTCATCTGCGCGTGGTAAAATAGCCGTTTACTTTGGATGCGCTGGGACGCGCTGTTTTCGACTGTGCAGAGGAATTATGACTGAAGAGAGAAAAGACATACGCAATATAGCCATCATCGCTCATGTGGACCACGGCAAGACGACGCTCGTTGACGCGATGCTCAAACAATCCGGGACGTTTCGCGACAACGAAACGGTCCGCGACCGCGTCATGGATTCGATGGACCTGGAACGCGAGCGCGGCATCACCATCATGGCGAAGAATACGTCCGTCCATTATGGCGACGTGAAGATCAACATCGTGGACACGCCGGGCCACGCGGACTTCGGCGGCGAGGTCGAGCGCGTCTTGAAGATGGTTGACGGGGTGATGCTGCTGGTAGACGCGGCGGAAGGATGCCTGCCGCAGACGCGCTTCGTGCTACGCAAGGCGCTGGAAGCGGGCTTGCCGACGATTGCCGTCGTCAACAAGATTGACAGGCAGGATGCGAGGCCCACAGAAGTCGTTGACGAAATCTACGAGCTATTTCTGGACCTGGATGCGAACGACGCGCAGATTGAGTTTCCGATTCTCTATGCCGTCTCGCGCGACGGAGTGGCGAAGAAGGAGTTGACGGACGAATCCAAAAACCTGCGCCCGCTCTTCGAGCAGATAGTTCAAACTATCCCCGCTCCCGTCGAACAGCGTTCGGACAGCCTGCAACTTCTCGTGGCGAACCTGGATTATAGCGACTACGTCGGGCGACTGGCGATTGGCCGCATCTTCTCCGGCGAAATCGCGGTGGGCGATCAGGTCGCCATCGTCAAGCGCGACGGCTCCGTGCAGAAGACGCGCATCTCTCAGCTTTACGCCTTTGAGGGACTCAAGCGCGAGTCCGTCGAGCGAGCGCGGATGGGCGACATCGTAGCGCTCGCCGGAATGGAGGGCATAGAGATTGGCGAGACCGTGACGAGCTTTGATAACCCGCAGCCGCTCCCCATCATCGCCGTTGACGAGCCGACCATCTCCATGATCTTCAGCGTCAACAACTCTCCTTTCGCCGGACGCGAAGGCAAGTATGTTACCTCACGCCAGGTCAAAGAGCGTCTGGATAAGGAAGTGCTCGGCAACGTCGCTATCAGGGTTGAGACGACGGACGCGCCGGAACAGTTCAAGGTCTCCGGGCGCGGCGAACTGCAACTCGCCATCTTGATTGAGATGATGCGGCGCGAGGGCTACGAGTTACAGGTTTCCAAACCGGAAGTCATCACGCGCAAAACGGACGGCGTCTTGATGGAGCCTATCGAGCAGGTCGTCGTTGATTGCCCGGAAGAGTTTATAGGCGTCGTGACGGAAGCGTTGGGCCGTCGCAAAGGGCAGATGACCAAGATGGTCAATCACGGGACGGGTCGCGTGCGACTGGAATTTGAAGCGCCGTCGCGCGGTCTGATTGGCTTTCGCAACGAATTTCTGACGGAGACGAAGGGCACTGGCCTGATTAATACGCTCTTCCTGCGCTGGGGCGAATGGCTTGGAGAGATGCGCGGTCGCTCCACCGGATCGCTCGTCGCGGACCGCATGGGCGAGACGACCACCTACGCGCTCTTCAACTTGCAGGAGCGCGGTTCGCTCTTCGCGCGTCCGGGCACGAAAGTTTACGAGGGCATGATTGTCGGCGAGAACGCGCGCGCAGTTGATCTGGATGTCAACGCGATTAAGGAAAAGAAGTTGACGAACATGCGCGCGGCGAGCGCCGATGAAGCGATGCGCCTCGTGCCCGTCAAAGATTTATCGCTCGAACAGGCGCTCGAATTCATCTCCGACGATGAACTGGTCGAAGTCACGCCGCAGACCATACGCTTGCGTAAGCGCGTTTTGCGCGCCAACGAGCGACCGAAGCGGAAAGAATCTTGAGTGAGCGGGACAGTAAGATTCACCACCGCAGACACAGAACGCACAGAGGACGCACAGAGAAAGATTTCAAGCCTCTGTGCTTACTCTGAGTCCTCTGTGTCTACGGTGGTGAACGCCTTTTTCTATCTTCACTCAACTTAAACTGACCCGCTAAGGATTTCGGTGTATCATCCGTAGCGTTCGTTCAATTTAAAATGCTACTGGCGGACTTTAATCGCATGTGTCGTTTTCTCACTTACACGGGTGTGCCTTTGATGCTGGCAGATTTGCTTTATCGTCCGGCCAATTCGCTCATCATGCAGAGCTACCACGCGCGTGAAAGGGAAGAGCCGCTCAACGGCGACGGCTTCGGCGTCGGATGGTACGTGCCGGAGGTTGACCCGACGCCCTGCGTGCAGCGCTCCGTCTCTCCTGCCTGGTCCAATCACAACTTGCAAAGCCTTTCTGTCAAGACGCGTGCCTCTAGCCTCTTCGCGCATGTGCGCGCCGCTTCGCCCGGTATGCTCGTGACGGAGGTGAACGTCCATCCGTTCAGCTACGACCGTTTTATGTGGATGCACAACGGCGTCATCGCGGGCTTTCATCACATCAAACGGCGTCTGCGCGAGAGCCTCAAAGATGAGTTCTACGAGATGATTCAGGGCACGACGGATTCCGAACATGCCTTTGCGCTCTTTCTCAACTCCTTGCGTGCGCCGTTTGGCGAAGTCTCCGGCGCGGAGATGCGTCGCGCGCTCGTCGAAACCATCGCGCGTCTCAATGAATGGACCAGCGCCGCCGGGGTTGGCGAGCCTTCCTTCTGCAACTTCGCCGTGACGGATGGATGCACGACCGTCGTCTCAAGATATTCATCCGGCGAGGGCATCAAAGGCGCGTCTCTGCATTACTCGCGCGGCGTGCGCTTTGAATGCCTGCCCGACGGTCTCTGTGACATGCACCCCGTCGCCCAGAACCAACAGGCTTACTCCGTCATCGTCGCCAGCGAACGGCTCACAGACGACCCCACAGACTGGATAGACGTGCCCGACAACCACACCATCACAGTCCTCCCGGATTCCAGCGTCCATTTAGAAGAGATTAATACAGCAGTGACGAGTGATGAGTGACGAGTTAAAGAGAAGTGACGAGTGATGAGTCATGAGCTAATAGCTTGTCTCTTATCACTCAGTACTCATCACTCGTCACTGATTTTTCTTGCTTATCACTTGTCACTCGTCACTGCCCTTGAGTATGTTGCGATTTGATTTGCCGAAGGTTTATCCGATTACGGATGCGAGGTTGTCGGGGCTGTCGCATGCGGAGCAGGTCTCGCGTCTTGGCATGGGTGGCGCTGAATTGGTCCAATTGCGAGAGAAGCATCTCTCGCCGGGAGACTTTTACGTTGAGGCCGAAGCGGCGTTGCGCGTCGCGCGCGAACGCGGGGTGCGTTTGATCATCAACGACCGCGTGGACATCGCGCTGGCGCTCTGTGCGGACGGCGTGCATCTGGGCCAGGATGATCTCTCACCGTTGGCTGCGCGGCGTCTGCTGGGCGGGCGGGCCATCATAGGCTTTTCCACGCACAATCTTGAGCAAGCCCGCGCGGCTGCCGGGCTACCAGTTGACTACCTCGCAATTGGTCCAATTTTCGCCACTAACTCGAAAGAGAACCCGGACCCTCCGGTTGGTCTGGATGAACTGGCACGCGTGCGCGAAGCGGTTGGCCCACTGCTGCTCGTCGCCATCGGCGGTATTAATCAGGAGAACGCGCGCGCCTGTCTCGCGGCTGGCGCTGATTCCGTCGCGGTCCTCGGCACGCTGCTCTCAGAGCCGTTGGAGATTGAAGAGCGGATGCGAAGAATGTTGTCCAGCTTAAGAGACTAAGACGCCTTTCTGATTCTTATCAATGGCAATTGAGTGTCAGGACAAGGGCGTTCACCACCGCAGACATAGAGGACACAGAGGACGCACAGAGGAAATGCATTCAATAACTCTGTGCTAACTCTGTGCGCTCCGTGTCTGCGGCGGTGAATTCTTCTCTCCTGACACTCAGTTGGGAAAGGCTCTAAAGCCCGGCGCAATCGTTAAATTGATGGGGATAAATAGATTTCGCTTGCGTTTATTTTTGTTTTACGCGACAATTACTTTGTCTTTCGGGGCGATTGTGTGGTGTCGCTCTCCTCTTTCTCATGAATGCTGAGAAGCAAGCTTCTATTGTGACCCGCCTTTAGTTTTATCTTTCAAGTTCATTTTCAAGTTATGGAGTGATGCCAGGCATGAGCTTCTTCGACCTGCCGCCCGTCATCGAGCGCATGTTGCTCGTCTCTGATAAAATCAGCGACCTGAATTTCTCCGTCGGCCAATTACCGCAGGTGGAGATTAACGGCAAGCTGACGCCTGTTCAACCCTTGGGACTGCAAAAGCTGACGCCCTACCAGACGGAGATCATCTCGATGACGCTCTTGGAGGGCAACCCAGATGCCGTCGAGCGGCTGGTCCACACGGGCACAGCGGACCTCAGTTACAGCCTGCCCTCGCGCACGCGTTTTCGCGTCAACATCTTTCAGCAGCGCGGCACGTATTCCATCGTCATGCGCGTCATCCCGACGGACATCCCGACCATTCAAACCCTCTCCCTCCCCCCGCAGATTTCCGAAATCGCAGAACTCAGGAACGGCATAGTCCTGCTCACGGGTCCGACAGGCTCCGGCAAATCCTCCACGCTGGCCGCCGTCATCAACATCATCAACGAGACCAAGCATTACCACGTCGTGACCATCGAAGACCCCATAGAGTATCTGCACCAGCATAAGAATTCGACTATCAACCAGCGCGAGGTCGGGCATGATACGAAAGACTTTCCCTCTGCTTTGCGCGCCGCGTTGAGGCAGGCTCCGAAGGTCATTCTCATCGGAGAGATGCGCGATTATGAAACGACGGAGATCGCGCTGGAAGCGGCGGAGACGGGCCACCTCGTGCTCTCCACCCTGCACACGATTGATGCCTCCAAGACGATTGATCGCATCATAGGTCTTTATCCGAAGAACGAGGAGCGCGTCATCCGCACGCGTCTCGCGCAGACTTTCCGTTACATCCTTTCGCAGCGTCTGATTCCGCGCGCGGATAATCGCGGGCGCATCGCCGCCGTGGAGATTCTCAAATCCAGCCCGCGCACGCGCGAGTACATAGAGATGGGTGAAGAGGAAGGCAAGACTCTGCTCGACGCGATGCGCGATGGCAAACTGGACGGGATGCAGGATTTCGACACCGTCATACGCGACTTTATAGAGAGAAGAATCGTCACGATGGAGGACGGCCTCGCCTTCGCCACGAACCAGAACAACCTCCTGCTCGCGCTCAAGGGCCTCTCCTCTTCGGAAGATTACATCCGCGCCGAAAACGAAACGGTCGGCGCATTTTCAGACTCCGGCTCGATGCTCGGCATGCTTGAATAAGAGAGGCTGGAGGCTAGTGAAAGGCAGAAAAGCTTTACCGCGTTTCCAGCCTCCAGCCTCCAGCCCCTAGTCTCTCAGAGGATTCTTATGGTCGTTACCTGTACACATTGCAATGTGCGTTTGCAGTTGGATGATGCGAAGATTCCGGCGCGCGCCTTTACCTTGAGATGTCCGAAGTGTCAGGCCATCGTCAACGTGCAGCCTCCGGCCACGGCGGCGACGCCAAATGATCAGAGCGCACTGGCTGTGGGCGATTCTCCGGCCACGGAGCATCCGCGATTCGAGCAACCGAAGCTCGCCCCCGCCTTCAAACTTGAGGGGAGCGAGGACGAAGCGAACGCGGCCCCTTCGTCTGCGAGTCTGCCCGGCGCGGAGGCTGGCGAGGTGGCGCGGCTGCTGCTCGAATTATTACAACGCGGGGGCGTGGCTGCGGATAAGAAGAGCCTTCCCTCTAGGCTCGCGTGGGAGCGCCGCAAAGTGCTCGTCTGCGTCTCGCCGCTCTATCGTGAAATGATGGCGCGCGCGCTGGCAAAGAGTGATTATCAGGTCTTCGTCGCGGGGGATATGACGCAGGCCGTCGAGAGCATGCGCGAAGAGCATGTGGACATAGTCATACTGGACCCTGAATTTGACCCCGTCGAACAGGGCGCGGCCTTCGTCACGCGCGAAGTCAACACGATGCGGTCCCCCGAACGCCGCAGGCTCTTCTTCGTACACTTCTCTCCGACGGTCCGCACACTCGACACGCACGCGGCCTTCATCAACAACGTCAACCTGGTCGTCAACCCCGTGGACATAGAGAATCTGCCGCAGGCCCTCGAACGCGCGATACGCGATTACAACGAACTGTACAGAGAACTCAACGCGGCGCTCAACGTGGCCGCGATCTAAAACACTGCCCGGCATCAATTAATCAAAATTAAATCGAGACGAGACGAGCGTGGAAATTATTTCCGTGCTCGTCTTGTTTTATGGATACAATGGCGAGACGAGGTAGCGTGCCGTCACGAAGGCAACTTCACATCTCATTCATGCGTTTGCGTCTGGTGAGAGGTGAAGATTTTCGCAGGAGAACATCGGAATGAAACATCTATGCCTGAGCGCAATGCTCCTGCTCGCTTTCGCCGTGCTGATTTCCGGCCAGGAAAAGAGTCCGTCCAAAACGAGCAAAGAAGGCGAGCAGGTCATCGCTCTGGACCGCGAATGGGCCAACGCGATGGTGCGCGGTGATATGGCGAAACTGGACCGGATTTTTTCGGACGACTTATTCGTTACGTCCGGCAATGGAACGGTCAGAGGCAAGGCCGGAGAGTTGGATGACGTGAGGCCCAGCCCGGACATCAAGACCTATTTCTTCAACACGGACGAGATACGAGTCCGCGTCTACAAGGGCGCTGCGGTCCTGACGGGGCGTGCCAGGTGGCGCATCAACTACAAGGGACGAGACATTGATAATGAACGACGCTATATGAGCGTCTATGCTAAAGAGAAAGGGCGCTGGCGCATGGTGGCCCTGCAATTGACCCGCACGCCGCCGCCACAGCCGCCGCTACAGCCAACATCAACGCCAACGCCGTCGCCTTCACAGTAATCCGACGCGGACCGTGAGCATGGAGATGGAGCCGCCATCGAAACCCTCTACGGGAAAGCTCACCTCTTCGCCTTCCCTGCGGAGCGCGAGGACGTAGAGCAGCGGCAGGTAATGGTCCGGCGTGGGAGCCGACAGAGTCGCGTCACGACCCAACGCCTCATAGTTGACGAGCGGTTGATGATTGCCCGCGAGCATCAATTCGCGCGCGCGTTTCTCGAATCGCACGGCCCAGTCCAAAGGCTCTACAGGGTGACGACCCCAGGCGTAAGCGTGCAGGTTGTGAATGAGATTGCCGCTTCCGAGTATCAACACGCCTTCGTCGCGCAGTGGGCCAAGGCGCTTCCCGATTTCGTAGTGATAAGCGGCGGGCTGCGTCTCGTCAATGCTGAGTTGGACCACAGGCACATCCGCATCCGGGAAGACGTGACAGAGCACAGACCACGTTCCATGATCCAGGCCCCAGCGATTGTCTAAGCCGACGTTGACGGGCGCGAGCAAAGATTGCACGCGGCTCGCAAGTTCCTCATCGCCGGGCGCGGGATACTCGACTTCGTACAACTCTCCTGGAAAGCCGCCGAAGTCGTGGATGGTGCGCGGCGCAGGCATCGCCGTGACGAGAGTGGCTGGCAAGTACCAGTGCGCGGAGATGGCGAGGATGGCTTTCGGACGTGGGACCGATGCCCCTAAAGCGGCCCAGCCTTCCGTCCAATCGTTACTCGCCAGCGCGTTCATAGGATTGCCATGCCCGAAAAAGATAGCGGGCATCGGTTTCGTCATAGCCATACTCCCTTTGATGTCCTTACTGACCGGCTGGCTTGGGCCCAGGCTTCATCGCTTCAAGGTTGAGGTCTATGGAGACCTCGTTGCCGACATCGAAGCCGCCGCTCTGGAGCGCGTTGCCGTAGTTGATGCCGTAGTCACGCCGGTTAATCTTCGTGTGCGCCTCTATACCGAAGCGAGTGTTGCCCCAGGGGTCTTTGACCGCGCCCGTCACCGTGAACGGGAGCGACACCTGCTTCGTCACACCCTTGAGCGTTAAGTCGCCATAGAGAATGTAACTGTCCTTGCTCTTGCGTTCGACACGCGTGCTCTTGAAGGTCATCGAAGGGTACTTCTCCACGTCGAAAAAATCCGCAGTCTTCAAGTGCGCGTTGCGCGGTTCGATGCCTGTGTCAATGCTCTCGACTTTGGCTGAGAACTCGACCGTAGACCTGGTCACGTCCGTGTCGTCGTAGCGAACCGTGCCCGTGAAGTCTTTGAAGCGTCCCTCTATCCAGTTGATTTCCAGATGTCGAATCGCAAATCCGATGATGCTGTGCGCGGGGTCTATCTTGTACTCGCCGCCGGGGATGGGCGCGTAGCTGACCTTCGCGGCCTTGTCCTGCGCGTGCGCCATCCGCGACCCCAGGCCGCTTCCAACGAACGCCAGCGCGACCAGCGCCGTCAACGCGGCGACCAAAAATGCGTCTCTCAATCCTCTCATGTATCTCTCCCTTTGATGCTTGCTTTAGTAATCCGAACGTGTGATGAACGCTGCTTATCGTTCGTCGCTGCCAGTGCTGAATGAAGGCCGAGCGCCGCGCGCCAACAGACGATCTATGCTCCACTCGCCGCCACCTGCGGCGGCCAGGTAAAGGAACACGAAGCAGTAAACCACAGCCAACTCGCCCTTGTTGAGGACGGGCCAGAACCCTCCCGGCGCGTGCGCCATGAAGTAAGCCACAGCCATCAAACCCGACAGGATAAACGCCGCCGGGCGTGTGAAGAGTCCGAGGAGGATGAGCAGCCCGCCGAAGAATTCAAGCACCCCGGCCACTCCCATTAAAGAGAACAGCGAAAATGAGCCTGCTGCGGGCATCCCCGGCTGGGGCAGGACGCCGAAGAGTTTTTGCGCGCCATGCTGCACCATCATGAACCCCACGATGATTCGCAGGACGCTGAGCAAACGCGGTGTCCACTTCGTGTGGAATGAATCGAGATTAGCCATCATACACCTCACAAGATTTCGTGCCTTGGTTTCAAAACGCCGTTGTCATGCGACGCCGAATATGTCAGGGGGGTTGCTCTCACATAGCAGTGCAACCGTGTTGTTTCCCGACGTGATGCATCTGATCATCTCGAAGAGAGTAGCCGTTATAACGACTATTGTCAAGAGGAGTATAGTCTCTTTTGTTGACCGGCGAATAAGGACTCGCGCGCATCCGGGATTTTGACGGCGTGTGGCTTTCGTTTATATTCCGTGTGGCGGCGGGAAATCCGCTGTCTGTGTGCCCCCTTCATCTGCTACTCTTGGCGAGAAGGCTGCCGGGCGAGCATGTGGTTAATCAAGTTGGACCATGAAAGATGAAGAGTTAGCTGTCAGAGCGTTTCATTCATCAAGGGATTATGCTTCTCATATGGCGCAGGCGCGGGCGACAAACGGAGCGGATAACGAAGGCACTGCGACGGCGGCAGCAGCAGGCCAGGCCCACGCGCACGCCGCGCATGGATACGCCTCTCGCAGCCGTCGCCGACTGACGCTCGTGCTCCTGCTGACATTCGTCTACATGCTGGCGGAGGTGGTGGGCGGATGGTGGACAGGCTCGCTGGCGTTGCTGGCGGATGCGGGGCACATGCTGGCGGACGTGGCGGCGCTGGGGCTGGCGCTGGTCGCCATGTGGTTCAGTTCGCGGCCCGCCACTCCGAACAAGACCTACGGCTATTATCGTCTTGAGATACTCGCCGCTTTAATCAACGGCGCGGCGCTGGTCTTAATCTCGCTCGTCATCTTTTACGAAGCTTACCAGCGCTGGGCCAACCCGCCCGAAGTTAATAGCCTGGGCCTGATATTCATCGCGTCGGGCGGCTTGGTTATCAACCTCGTGTGCGCTTGGGTGCTGCACGGCGATCATGAAGTTGATTTGAACATACGCGGGGCATGGCTGCACATCATGGGTGATGCGCTCGGTTCGCTCGGCGCGATTGCGGCGGGGCTGCTGATGCTGCTCTATCATTGGTACGCGGCGGACGCACTCTTCAGCGTCATCATCAGCCTGCTCATCATCTGGAGTTCATGGCATCTCATACGCGAATCAATCAACGTGTTGTTGGAAGGCACGCCCTCGCATATCAATCTCGCGGCGGTCGAAGAGGCCATACTCCGCACGAGCGGCGTGGAGGACGTACACGATCTGCACGTCTGGACCATCACTTCGGGCCGCGAAGCCCTCAGCGCGCACGTCATACACGCCGAGACCATCTCGCAGCCGGAACTGCTGAAAGAGTTACGCACGAAACTGCACGACCGCTTCGGCGTGGACCACCTGACCATACAGATGGAGACGCCGGATTACGAGGACGAGACGTTTCACTTCTGCCATTCCGGCACGGCCTGCTTTCGCTCTGGAAGAGAATAGAAAGACAGAGGCTGGGGACTGGAGACTAGAGGCTGGAAAGCCAACTGCTAGCCTCTAGCCCCTAGTCTCTAGCCTCTAGCATCATGGAAATCAATCTTCTGCTCACCCTGGATTTACGCGAACAGGCTGCGTTGCAGGCGGCGCTGGTGACGCACGGCGCGCCGGATTCTCTGGTGACGCTGGCGCTGACGGGCGCTTGTAGGATTCAGACATTGGATGAGGCGCGTAAACTGCGGCGCTGGATAATGGATGCGCGCGACGCAGGGGAAACGGGCTTTGCTTCCCTCAACGTCATCGAGCAGGGGCTGGAGCGCTTCGGCGTTTAATTCTCATGTTTTTCGACATGGCCCGCGTTGAATTTACATCATTATCCTGTTCCACAATTCGATATAATTTGCGATGAAGTTAAGCTCCCTTCCCAGAGTCAAGATTTGCTGCATCAACGATGTGGAGGAAGCCTGGACGGCGATTCGTTGCGGCGCGTCCGCCATCGGATTGGTTTCCGAAATGCCGAGCGGCCCCGGCGTCATTCCAGAAGAGACCATCAAGCGCATCGCCGCCATCGTGCCGCCTGCGGTCTCTTCTTTCCTGTTGACCTGCAAACAGGACGCGCCTTCAATCATCGCGCAGCAAAGACGCTGCGGCACAAACACCATCCAAATTTGCGACCGCCTCGCAGCCTCTCACTACCAGGAGTTGCGCGAGGCGCTGCCCGGCATCTCGCTGGTCCAGGTGATACACGTACAGGACCAGGAATCTGTCACGGAGGCTTTAGAGGCCGCTCTTCATGTGGACGCGATTCTGCTCGATTCGGGTAATCAATCCCTCCCCGTCAAGGAGTTGGGCGGGACCGGGCGCACGCACGATTGGACCATCAGCCGCTTGATTCGAGAGCGCGTCGGCGTGCCCGTCTTTCTCGCCGGCGGTCTCAATCCGGGGAACGTACGCGAAGCGATTGAGAGCGTTGGCCCATTCGGCGTTGATGTCTGTAGCGGCGTGCGCTCCGGTGGGCAACTGGACGGGGGGAAGTTGGCGGATTTCTTCGGCGCGATACGGAGCATGATGTGGGCTTAATCGAACTGGCTTACGGGCGCGGCTCTCTCTCTTTCGTTTATGAAGACGCGCGTTTCATCGTGCTCGGCAATGATGAGAGGGATGCTCTTCCTCTCAGCGATGCGTTGATCGGGGCGGCCCTGGATGCTCCGATTGATGCGCCGCCGCTGGAAGAGATTATTGGACCAGGCGAGAGCGTCCTCATCGTCGTTTCCGACGCGACGCGCGCCACCGCCAGCGCGCAAGTCGTCAACCTGCTGGTCCGGCGTCTCATCGCGGCTGGCGTCGCGCCCTTCGAGATAAACATTATCTTCGCCACGGGCATCCATCGCGCCGTCACAGAGTCGGAAAAGCGCGAACTGCTCACGCCCTTCATCGTGCAGAGAATCAAGACGCTGGAACACGACGCGCATGATTCGTCTCGACTGGTCCAATTCGGCGGCACGGCGTCGGGTGTGCCCGTCGAACTCAACCGCGCGCTCAGGGAGAGCGAGCACGTCATTCTCACGGGCGCGGTCGGCTTTCATTACTTCGCTGGTTTTACGGGTGGCCGCAAGTCCGTCTGTCCGGGCCTGGCCTCCGCGCGCACCATCGAAGCGACGCACATGCTGGCGCTGGATTTCGCGCGAGGCGGGCGACGCGAGGGCGTCGGCGCGGGACTGCTCGACGGCAACGCGGTACACGAAGAATGCGAACGCATCGCGGCACTTGTCGCGCCGTCGTTTCTCGTCAATACGGTGGTGGACGAGCGCGGGCGTGCCGTCCGTGTCTACGCGGGTGACTGGCGCGCGGCGCATCGCAGAGCCTGCGCGGATTATCATCAAGAGCATGCTCAGAGGATTGATGCGAAGCGCGATGTGGTCATAGCCAGTTGCGGAGGCTCGCCCTGGGACATCAATCTGATACAGGCGCACAAGGCTCTGGAGATGGCCGCGCAGGCTTGCACGACAGGCGGCACGATCATCCTCTTCGCGGAGTGCGCGGACGGTCTGGGCCGCGCGGATTTCCTCAAATGGTTTGAGACGAAGGATTCAAGCACGCTCGGAGAACGCTTGCGTGAGGCTTACGAAGTGAACGGGCAAACGGCATGGTCGCTGCTCACGAAGGCGGAAAAATTTCGCGTCCATCTGATTTCAAAGCTGCCGGATAAAGATGTCCGGCGGATGCGTCTCAATCCCGCGCGCACGATTGAAGAGGCCATGACAGAGGCGGACGGCAACTCGACGGGCTACATCATACCGCGCGGCGCTGCCGTGCTGCCCTTCATGGCCTGACCGTTGTGGACCATTAATTAGAAGGTCGTGTTTCGATCTAGTCTTGAGTCAATGGGATAGTGAGATTCACCACAGAGACACAGAGAGCGCAGAGGACGCACAGAGAACTATCTTTACAGCCGTATGCAGTTGGACGAGAGCACTCCGGCACAGCGCTCAAGTCAGTACCGCCTGCGGTCGCGGGCGGGTCATGCTGAGCTAGAAACCCGCCCGGCTTAAGCAGGCGGTACTGACCTGAGTGATTCTCTTTTTGCTAACAGCAATAATTTGAAGAGATAGTTGATTGTGCATCCGTTGAAGCACTACAATGCAAACTCACTGTCGTAGTCTTTGATAAACCCGCCGCGCGTTCTCTTTGAATGGGAACAGCGCCTGAGGAGGAAAGCTTGAGAATAAAATTTATCGCATCCTGTCTGGCCTTGCTCGCCTGCTGCTCTTTGTCTGCGCGTGCTCAGCAACCTGCGGGCACGACGAATCAGGCGCAGTCCGCGCCAGCCGAGCAGCGCGTGGCGCTCGCGGAGAAGGCCATCGCCCTGGATGCCACGGGACGGGCGGCGCTGGCGGGCGGGTTGTTGACGACGACGCTGAACGGCAGTAACGATGCACCTGTGAGAAACGCGCGTCTTGTGATTGAGAATAGAAGCGCGGATTTCTTCACGTACATTTCCGGCTGGGCCACTTTTTATGATGCGGCGGGTGTGCGTTGCGGCGAGGGGATGTTCAAACTGGATGCGCTGGCGACGCAGGAATCTGCGGAGACGGACACGCCGGGCCTGCGCTTGACCTGCGCGCCCACGACATGGCGCATCGTCGCCCTCAACCTGCTCACGCGCGCGGGCGATACCGCGAGACCCATTCTTCCGGCGCAGGTCCAGTCCACCAACAGCACCAACGCGGAACAGACCCCGCCAGCAACCGCACAAACGGGCGCGACCGCACAGCCCGATGCGACCACCAACGCTCTGCCGCTCTTCGTCAACATCAGCATTGATGGCCGTGCGTATAGAGTCCCGCTGGGGAGTACGCTGGAAATTCCGGTGAATAAAAAAAGGACCAAAATAACCGTCAGCGCGAGTCCTCAATAAAGCGTGACCTTAATAAAGTGTGGTGGCGTGCGTGATGGCCCACTTAACGGATTGACTTCAAATCAACGCGGCCCGTCTCCTCTACGGCGGGCCGCTGATGTTTTCATCGAAGCCTTTTCTTTCTCCCTCATTTTATCGCTTCATCTGGAATCTACATCGAGCGGGCCTGCGGCTGGCGCGTTGATGAGTTTACCTCGCGCGCGTTAAAGTAAGGATAGGAATAAACAGCATGAGCCGTTCAAGCGAAATTACAACGGGGCGCACGCGCACGTCTGCCTCTGACGCGCATGTACTGGCGTGCCTGCGCGAAATTGTTGGTCCAGAGCATGTGCTGGTTGATGCGGAAAAGGTCGAGCCTTACGGGCAGGATGCTTTGAAGGAGAAGTTTCCGCCGGAGGCGGTAGTCCTGCCGCGCAGCAGCGAAGAGATTGCGGCCATCCTGCGCTTAGCGAACGAGAAACGCTTTCCCGTCACGGCGCGCGGCGGCGGCGTCGGATATACGGGCGGCGCGGTCCCCATCGAAGGCGGCATCGTCATCGGCACTGACCGCATGAACTCCATCAGGGAGATTAACGCGGATGATCTCTACGTCGTCTCGGAACCGGGCGTGACGACCTACGTGCTGCAACAGGCGGTCGAGAAACATGGTCTCTTTTATCCGCCGGACCCTGCCTCTTACAAGGACTCTTTCATCGGCGGTAACATCGCGGAGAACGCTGGCGGCATACGCTCTGCGAAGTACGGCGTGACCAAGCATTACGTGCTGGGCCTGGAAGTAGTCACGCCGACGGGTGAGATTATCAGGACCGGCGGGAGGACCACCAAAAACGTCGTCGGGTTTGACCTGACGGGATTAATGTGCGGCTCGGAAGGGCTGCTCGGCATCATCACGTTAGCGACGCTGCGGCTCATCCCTCTGCCGGAAGCGACCGCTACTGTGCGCGCGACGTTCAAGACGATGCGCGAAGCCTGCGCCTGCGTCACTGGTTTGACGAGGGCGCGCGTCGTCCCCGTCGCCTTTGAAGTCCTTGACCGCAATGCCATCAACGCCGTCGAGAATGAGTTCGCCTTTGGCATCAACAGGGATGCGGGCGCGCTCCTGCTCGTCTCTGTTGATGGTCCAAAGGGGGAAGTTGAGAGGACCGCTCGCATCGTCGAGCAGGTCTTGTGTGACGGCGGCGGTTATGATTTGTTGCGTGCCGAAACGCGCGCCGAAGAAGATAGATTGTGGGACGTACGGCGTGCGCTGTCGCCCGCCATCAAAAAATATGGGACGCTCAAACTCAACGAGGATGTCGTCGTCCCGCGCTCGCGCGTGCCGGAACTGATAGAGCGAGTCGAAGAGATAGGACGACGCCACGCGACCTTCGTCGTCAATTTCGGCCACGCGGGCGACGGTAATATTCACGTCAACTTTATGTGCGACAGGTTGGACCAGGAATCCGTCGGTCGCGCGCGCGAATGCGTCTCCGAGACCTTCGCGGTCGCCGTCGAACTCGGCGGCACGATCAGCGGCGAGCACGGCATAGGCTACGTCAAGTCTCGCTATCTTGAGATGGCCGTGGACCATGCCACCATCGCGACGATGAAGCGTCTCAAGCGCGCCTTAGACCCGCTCGGCATTCTCAATCCGGGGAAAATGTTCCCAGAGGGGGACAGGGGAGAGGGGTGAGGGATTGGGGCAGAGAAGAAACGTCAGCCGCCAGTGTTCTTCCCATCCCCTAACCCCTGACCCCAATCCCCCTCATTTATGCTTTCGACCTTGATGGAAATTCAGCGTTTGAAGACATTGGACCGCACGGGTTGGACCTTGCGCGGGCAAGCGCCGGGTGCTGAATCTGTGGCAGCGCATTCTTACGGGGTGGCGGTGGCGGCGATGATGCTGGCGGATGAAGTGCGCGCGCGTGGCGTCGCGGTTGATATGGAGCGCGTGCTGCGCGTCGCGTTGATGCATGATTGGGCGGAGGCGCGACTGGGCGACATGCCGCGCACGGCGGTCGAGTACTTCGGCGCTGAGACGCGCCGGAAAGCGGAGCGCGCGGCCTTTGACGACATCGTGAGAGAGGCTGCGGGGGCCGAGAGTTACAGCGCGCTGCATGAAGATTACGAGCTGCGCGAGAGCCTTGAGGCGCGGCTGGTCAAGGCTGCGGACATCATTGATTTACTGGTCCAGGCGCTGGCCTTCGAGCGCGCGGGCGTGCGCGGGCTTGACGAATTCTGGGAAGGCGTCGCCGGGCGAGACTTTCGTCTGGAAGGTATTGCCAGCGAAGTCTTGAACGGCATTCTGCAACGGCTCTCGGAAGCGCGCGGAGAAATTTTGAAGGGTTAGCAGGCGAGAGGTTTTTCGTGAAAGTTTATTTACTGCGGTTCGATGATGAGCGAACCATTTTTTATTCGGAAGGTCCTGAGACGCCCCTGGAGGATGAGAGCGCGCAGACGCCCGCGCGCGCGGGCGTGCGTGGATGGGCCGAGCGTAAATACCGGAGCCTTCAGACGACGATAAACAGCGCGGAGAGCGGAGTGGGACTGCGTATGAAGCGCGCGTGGGAATGGTTGCAGCAGCGTGCCAGCCCGGATGAAGCCCTGCTCAGATCGCTACGCAATGTAGAGATGATTCATCTTTATCATCCGTCACAGATTGACGCCGCAGAGGCACGGAATCTCTGGACCAATTATCTGAAGGGGCGGAGGCGGCATCACTCTCTCTGGCTGGTCCTGAATGCGCTGGTGACTCCTTTGACGGTCCTGCTCGCGCCGATTCCTGGTCCGAATATTATCGGCTACTGGTTTCTTTATAGAGCCATCTGTCACCTGCTGGCGGTGCTGGGCGTGCGACGCGCGCTTGGCGAAGGGATCGAGACGGAGTTTCTCTCGTCCGGCGTGCTGGACGACTTATTGGAGGCGGGAGACGAGGAACGCTTGAGCGGCGTGGCCGAGCGTCTGGATTTGAAGGGCCTGGAAGCTTTCATGAAACGCGCGGCGCGTGCGCGAGGGGAGCGGCGGAAGGCCACGCTCGCCGTGTCCTGAAAGAAAGTTGAAGATAAAGGTCCGGAAAGTATGACCCGGTTTGGCTTGAATGAGGATGGAAGAGGCGTTCACCACAGAGACACAGAGAGCACAGAGGACGCACAGAGAAATGCAAGCCTCTATGCTTAGTTTGTTTTCCTTCTGGCATTTGAGGGCGGGTTGCTGAGACTGTTTGCGTTGACAACGCAGAATCGCTTTGTTAGCTTGCTTGCTTTATTTCAATAAAATCTTCGGGTTCATATGTTGCGTTCGAGTGGTCGCTATTTTTCGTTGATGTTTAAATTATTCCCGCAATCAACAAGCGCGCTGGCGCGTCTCGCGATCACTTCCATGTTCATCGCAGCCTTGCTCAGTGTGAGCGGCTGCACGGCCCTTTTCGGCGTTAAGCGGACGGTGGCGGTGCCGCCTTTGTTGACTCCGCTGACGGAAGCGAACACGTCGCAACTAATCGCGGAGGTCAACCGGCTGGCGAGCGTGCGCGCCATCAAGGGCAAGATTGACATACAGTTTCAGGATACTTCATTCGCCGAATCGGGCCTCGCGGAGAAATATCGGACGGCTGAGGGGACGCTCGTGTTGCAGCGACCGGGCCAGATTTACCTGCTCATCCAGGGACCCTTCGGAGTTGACATCGCGCAGATGGCTTCTGACGGCCAACACTTTATCGTCGCCGTCCTGAAGGGCGATGACAAGTATCGTCGCTTCGTGCGCGGGACCAATAATGCTCTCTACCCGAAGCTGACGATGGACGGCGAGAAGGATAACAATAAGGGCGACGGCAAGAAGAACAAGACGATGAACAACGAGCACACCGTCAGTGTGTTGTCGAATTTGCGCCCGCAGCATTTCACAGAAGCGTTGATGATTCGCGCGATTGTGCCGCGCGCTGACTCAGGCTTTCTCTATACGCAGAGCGAGTTTTACCAGGAAGAGCCGGACACGCGCGTGCGTACCAAAACCGGAGCGCGCATCGTGCGCGGTTATTACTTGCTCGACGAAATCGCGCAGGGCGGCGAGAGCGGAGCCAGGCTCGTGCGTCGCTTCTGGTTCGACCGCGTTAATGGCATCACGCTCGCGCGGCTGCAAACCTTCAGCAACGAGGGCGCGCTCGTGACGGATGTCTCATACACGGAGCCGAAAGCCTTCGGCGAAGGCGGTCGCATACAGATGCCTTCGCATGTGGAACTGACGCGCCCGCAGGACCGCTACAAGCTGAGCCTGACTTACCAATCGCCCGAAGCAGTCACCATAGACGGCACATACGGCCCCGAATATTTCGTCTTCGAGAACAAATGGCAATTGCCCGAAGAGGATTTGGACGCACGACGCCAAAAGCAGTGACGAGTGACCAGTGACGAGTGACAAGTTAAAGACAAGTAATGAGTCATGTGTGATGTGTGATGCGTAGTTGAGATAAGCAGTGATGGACGAGTTAAAGGCTTGTTCTTACTCGTCACTCGTCACTGAATTTTTATGGACAATCTGGTGACAGCCAACCTTCGCCAGCGCCCTGTGCGCTCGCTCGTCAGTGTGGCGGGTGTGGCCCTGGGTGTGGCGCTCGTGATGCTCTTTACGGGGCTGGCGCGGGGGATGGCCGATGATTTGCAAAAACGCTCTGCGAACCTGCGCGCGGAGATTATCTTCACGCGCAAGGGTTCGATGGATAGCCTGACGAGTTCGCCCGCCAACCTGAGCACGAAGTATGTCGAGAGGCTGGAGGCAATAGAGGGCGTGGAGCTAGCCGTGCCTTCGATTCGTTATGTCTCGCAGGGCGGGCGCGGCTTCGGCTTTGAGCAGGTGGAGGGCGTGGACTGGACTTCGTTTGCGAAGATGAACGAGATGCGTCTGGTTGAAGGTCACGCGGCGGAGGCCGGGGACGAGATAGTGATTGACGAGACGAAGGCTCGCAATAGCAATCTGAGTGTGGGCCGCGTCGTCTCTCTCTTCGGCCAGAAGCCGTATCGCGTGGCGGGCATCTATGCGCCGGAGTCCGGCCCGCGCGTCAAGATGTCTCTGGCCGCGATGCAGGATGCGATTGAAGCCCCAGGCAAGTGTACGTGGATTCTCATCAAGTGCCGCAACCCTGACGAGCAGGTGTCGGTCGCCAAACGCATAGACCAGGAGTTGCCGGGAAACAAGATTCAGTTGACGCGCGACGTGACCATCAACATCGAAAAGCGTATCCCTTATCTTGGCGTCTTCCTGAGAGTGCTCGTCGGACTCTCTGCCGTGGTGAGTGCGCTCGTCGTGATGCTGGCGATGTATACGACGATTACGGAGCGGACGCGCGAGATAGGTATTCTCAAGGCGATGGGCGCATCGCGCGGATATATCATTGGGGTCATAGAGAAGGAAGCGCTCTTAATCAGCGGGCTGGGGCTGGTCTTTGGCTTTATCATAGCCTTCGTCGCGGGACTGTTGATTCATAGATTCTATGGACTCTTCTTCGAGTACGGCTGGCGCTGGGCCTTGACCGCCGCCCTGATAGGATTATCCGGCGGCGCACTCGGCGCTCTCTACCCGGCTGTCCGCGCAGCCAATCTCGATGCGGTCAGCGCTTTAGCTTATGAGTGACAAGTGACAGGTGACGAGTGACAAGTTAAAGTCTTATGCTTGCTCGTCACTCGTCACCTGTCACTTGTCACTGTTTTTCTGATGAGAACTATTTTAAAAGCTGAGAATCTGGTCAAGGTCTATCGCATCGGGAGGGTGGACGTGCCCGCCCTGCGCGGCGTCTCGCTGGAGG
The DNA here is from genome assembly GCA_036009045.1 of Pyrinomonadaceae bacterium. Taxonomy (GTDB): domain Bacteria; phylum Acidobacteriota; class Blastocatellia; order Pyrinomonadales; family Pyrinomonadaceae; genus DASYML01. The sequence goes on along the minus strand of DASYML010000189.1, from coordinate 13,777 downwards.
TGGAGGAGGGCGAATTCCTGGCGATTATGGGTCCGTCGGGTTGCGGCAAATCAACTATGCTGCATCTGCTGGGGGGCTTGCTGACGCCGACGAGCGGGCGCATCATGATTGATGACGAAGACCTCACAGCCGCTTCGGACGCGCGGCGCACGGACATCCGCCGACGCAAGATAGGTTTCATTTTTCAACGCTTCAACCTTTTCCCCACCCTCACGGCGGAGGGCAACCTGCGCCTCGCGGAACGCATTCATCAAGGCAACGGCGGCGCAGACGACCCCGCACGCAGGCATGAAATCCTGCGCCTGCTGCGGCTTGAAGACAAGATGCACCACAAGCCCTTAGAACTCTCCGGCGGCGAGCAGCAGAGAGTCGCCCTCGCGCGCGCCGTCGTGACGCGCCCAGCCATCATCCTCGCGGACGAGCCGACGGGTAATCTCGACACGGAAAACTCTTCCATCGTGCTCAACATGTTCCAAGAGCTAAACTACCGTTTCCATCAAACCATCATCATGATTACGCACAACCCTGAGGCCGCCGCGATGTGCCGTCGCATTGTACAGATGCGCGACGGGCAGATCGTCGAACCGGCACACGGCGTGCAACTATAATTGACAGAGGGAAGCCGAAACAGCGAAAGGGGCCGGAATCCGGCAAATAAAGGCTGTCAGGCCGTCAATTAGTGGTCGCCGGATGCAGTCCTTTTCCGACACTTGGTTTATAATGATGACTGCGTTTGAGGGCGGTTTCCAGATCTTCCCTTTGTGACATGAAACATATTTTACGCACCATCAGAGGTCTCTTGCTATGGTCTTACTCGCGTAAGACCTGGCAATATGATGTGCTTTGCGCGCTGATCCTCGCGTTTATTTTTCTGACTCCGAAAAGCTGGTTTGAAACAAGCGAACTACATCGTCTTGCGACGCATCCAAGCCCGTTCTCCTCGATTCTCCTGGTTGAACCTGAACCTGTTGTGGTTCAACCAGATAAAGCAGAGGTCGAGCGTCGCGTACGCAGTCTGACGGGGCGGCCTCAAACAGAGGTCACGGAGGTCCGTCCGAGGCTCAACGCGGCGGGCCGAATAGTCGCCTACGAGGTTGACATACGCTAATCAGTCTTTATAATTGCCTGGATTTTTTGAGTCTCCGGGCAGGAGTCTTAATTTGAAGGAGTACGTATGAAAAAGTTAGTTCCCCTCGGCCTTGCTTTAGCCATCTTAATGGCGGCAGCCGTTGTTAGCTCCCCGACAACTGTTAAGGCACAGGGCACTGCCGGTCTGGTCAGTTCCATCTTGAATAACATGGAGCGCAATCATCAGACGCTCAAATCCTTGCGCGCGCGCATCAGCATGGTCAAGTACAATGCTCAACTGCGCGACGAGGATAAGTATAACGGCGTCGTGGCCTACATGCCTGCCGCCGGGCGCAATGCGAACATACGCGTCGAGTGGCAAAGCCCCAGGCAAGAGATTCTGGCCGTCTCCAACGGCGAATATGCACTCTACAACCCGCACATGAAAATCGTCTACGTGGGCAACTCGCGTTCCCAGAAGGCACATGGCGGCTTGTTCGATCTGCTCAGTCTTTCAGGCCAGCAACTTCGCGCGCGGTTTGAACCCGTGCAAGATTTGCGCGAGGAGACCCTCTGGGGCGGCGTTCATACTTATCATCTCAAGCTGGTCCCGAAGGGCGGCGCGAGCTACAAGTACGCGGAAATCTGGGTGGATGATGGCGGGATGCCCGTGCAGGCCAAGGTCGTCGAGAAGAACGACGATGCGACGACCGTGAGGCTCATGAACCTGGAGAAGAACGCGCGCATCTCTTCGGATGAGTTTCATCTTCAACTCGGCAATGATGTCAAGAGGGTCAGAGGCTAAGCGAGCCGGGACGCTTTTGAATGAGAGAGCGAGAGGCTCTGGCAAGCTTTTTTCAGACCGGAGCCTCTCGCTGTTTACATTTATAAGAGGCTCGCTCTCGGCGCGGTTACTGGCGCGGATTCGCGGCTGGTCTTTTAAGACGCGGCGCGTTTGTGCTCTTGCCTTCGGGCGCGCGTCTGGCCTATGCTCTCTCTCTCCGCTAAGGCTTAACCAGATGATTGATGCGCGAGAGTTTATCGAACAATTCTACGCGCGCTCTTGACCGGAACTCGATGAAGCGAGTCAACTTTTACAAACGCAAACTGAGCCAGGCGGCCTTTATTACGCGGGCCTTGCTTTCGACGAATCATCCAGTGCTGGCGCACATCATCCCCATGCGCCGCTGTAATCTGGCCTGCGGTTATTGCAACGAGTACGATAAGACTTCAGACCCCGTGCCGCAAGACGTGATGAAGCGGCGCTTGGATAAACTGGCGGACCTCGGCACCTCCATCATCACCATCTCCGGCGGCGAGCCTTTGATGCACCCGGACCTTGACGACCTCATCCGTCACATACGCTCGCGCCGGATGATTGCCGGTCTCATCTCCAACGGCTACTACTTCACGCCCGAACGCATAGAGCGTCTCAATCGCGCCGGTCTGCAATACTTGCAGATTAGTATAGACAACGTGAACCCCGACAGGGTCTCTAAAAAGAGCCTCAAGAACCTGGACAAGAAACTGCAAGACCTCTCGGAGTTCGCGGACTTTCACATCAACATCAACTCCGTCATCGGAGGCGGGATAGAGACGCCCGAAGATGCCCTGACGGTGGCCCAACGCGCCGTCGAACTCGGCTTCTCCACCACGGTCGGCGTGATACACGACCAGGACGGAACCTTAAAGCCTCTCTCGGAGAGAGAGAAAGAAATCTTTCAGGCCGTCAAGAAAATGGGCAACAAGGATCACGCGCGCCTCAACTGGTTTCAAGATGACCTGGTCGAGGGCCGCCCGCATAACTGGCGCTGCCGCGCCGGGGCGCGTTACCTCTACATCTGCGAAGACGGTCTTGTGCATTGGTGCTCGCAGCAAAGAGGCTATCCGGGCATCTCGCTCGAAGAGTACACGATGGAAGATTTCAAGCGCGAGTACAACGCTGAGAAGTGGTGCGCTCCAACCTGCACGCTCCAATGCGTGCATCAGGTGGGCATCCTTGACAACTGGCGCGACCCGCAAAAACCGCCCGGCGAAACACACCGCGCCAAGGACATCAAGGATACAGTGGCCCACATACTGAGCGCCGAGTAGACAACTTTCTACGTGCGCGCTCGCGCACAAAAAATTTCCTCATAGCCGTCTGAAAAGCCATCTGTGCCCTGAAAGGGATACATATGAGAGCCGTGGGCGTTGCCCCTGGCTCTCATATGTATCCACTGGCGTGGATCAGGTTGAAGGGTTCTCTCTGACTGTTCAGACAGCTTCTCAAAAAATTAACGAAAGAGAGTTTTCACTGTTTGGCTTGGAGGCGTAAACGCGCGTTCAAGCAGCGCGGGTCCGGGAGGCTCTGCGTGCAGAGGTGTGTGTTGAGAAAGTTTTGATACTCGCGCGGGGCTTCCTGGCGGCGGTCCAGCAGGTCCAGCAAATTGGCGATGCGGTAGGGAAGCGTCTCGTCAGGCTCGCCGCCCTGTTGGGCCGCGCGCATTTCGGCCAGCGCGTCCTCCCAAAGCCCCGCGCCAGCCAGTTCATCTGCGAGCAGATTGTGCGTGTGCGCGTCGTTTTCCAAACTCAACGCGGCGCGGTATTCGCGTATCGTCCGCTCACGCTGGTTGAGCAGCCGCGCCTGATTAGCGCGCGCCAGGTGTGCATCCACGCTGCGATAATCATGCAGGAAAAAGAGCGCCACGAGCGAGAGGATAGATAAGGCATAGAGCAACGGTAACAGGATTTTCCGTGCGCGCGAGGGTCCGGGTCGAGTTGGTCCAGGTTGAGATGATTCAGGTTTAGTTGGCCCAACCTGTACGGGTCCGGCGCGTGTCAGTAAAGCGAAGCGGGCGATGAGATAGATGGGGAGAATGATGAGAGGGAGGAACAGCGTGCCTGTCGTCCATGCGGCCATCGCATAGAGGGGCAACCGCCGACGCTGCGTGTCAGCGAGCACACACGCTGAAAGAAGTGTCGAGAGCGCCCAGGCCGCCGGGCGTAGTAGCTCGAAGAGTTCGCCCGCAGAGATTTGCCAGCGTGGGCCAATCACAAAAGTTTATCGTTGCGCGTCAGTTTATCGCTGCGCTTCAATTTATTGCTGCGCTTCCGTCTCGCCGAGCGTGTGCAGCTTGACGGACCTTGAGAGGCCGAGGCCGGAGAGCCTGCCCGCCATCAAGACCACCAATTCACCCTGCTGTGCGATGCCCGCTTCGAGCAGCGCGCGGTCGCCCGTGCGGATGAGGTCTTCCGTGCGGTCGCAACGCATGTGCAGCACGGATTCGACGCCCCAGATGAGCGACAGTTCGTTGCGCGCATCCTTGGAGGGCGTGAGCGCGACGATGCGCTGTTCCGGTCTTAAGGATGAAAGCCTGCGTGCCATCAATCCTGATTCCGTGAAGACGGCTGTGAGTTTCGTCTTCATCTCTTCGGCTGCCGCTGCCGCCGCCTCGCACAGCGCGAGACTGATTCTCCCGGATTGCCTGGCGATCCATTTGCTGAGGTTCGTCATGTCGCTCTTGCGTCCGGCCTCTGCGGATTCGATGATGCGAGCCATCGTCGCCACAGCCGCGACCGGGTAATTGCCCATCGCCGTTTCATTCGAGAGCATCACGCAGTCTGAACCGTCCCACACGGCGTTCGCCACATCGGAAGCCTCCGCGCGCGTGGGCCTTGGATTCTCCACCATTGATTGCAGCATCTGCGTCGCGGTGATGACGAGCTTGCCCGCGTTGTTCGCCTGTTCGATGATGCGCTTCTGATAGACGGGGACGAGTTCGACGCTCGTCTCGACGCCCAGATCGCCGCGCGCCACCATCAGTCCATCGGCGGTCGCGATAATTTCTTCGAGATGGTCTATCGCCTCCGCCTTCTCTATCTTGGCGATGAGCGGAGCGCGGCCCCCAGCGTTCTTGATGAGCGTCTTCGCTTCCGCGCAATCTTCCGCGCGGCGCACGAAAGAGAGGGCGATGTAGTCCGCGCTCTGGCGCACGGCCCATTGCAGGTCGCGCCGGTCTTTGTCCGTCAGCGACGGAATCGGGAGAATGATGCCGGGCAGGTTGATGCCCTTGCGCTCGCCGAGGGTTCCGCCGTTGACGACGCGTGAGACAACATCCGTATCGGTCGTGCGCTCGACGTGGAGTTCTATCGCGCCGTCGTCGAGCAGGAGACGCGCGCCCGGCCTGACATCGCGCGCCATCGTCGGATAGTTGGTAGAGACTTCACGCGCATCACCCGCGACGGAGCGGTTGGTGATGGTGAAGAGCGAGTTCGCTTCAAGCTGTACGGGCTGGCCGTTTTTGAGGACGCCGGTCCTGATTTTTGGACCAGAGAGGTCCACCAGCACCGCGAGCGGGCGTTTCATCCTCTCGGCGGCCTCGCGCGCGCGCCTGATGTTTTCCGCCTGCTCATCCTGAGTTCCGTGCGACATGTTGATACGCACGCCGTTGATGCCCGCTGCGATCAACGCTTCGAGCACCTGCGGCTCGCGCGATGCAGGCCCCAGCGTGGCAAGAATCTTGGCTTTTCTCACAAACACCCCCTCGCTTTTTCCCCTGAAGATTTTTCAAGCATAAGGTAAAAGGAAAACGAGGATAAATCAAATCGCTTTTTCAGTAATGGTTCAATTTGATTTGAGTGAGGATGAGAGGGGCGTTCACCACCACAGACACAGAGGACACAGAGTCAGCACAGAGTTAAGCATACAACTCTCTGTGCCTACTCTGTGCGCTCTGTCTCTCTGTGGTGAATCTCAATGTCCTATTCAAGACCAATCTCACCTACTACCGCTTTTCTCTTTTACTTGAAGAGTTCGCCCGGCCTGTAGCGCTCGCGCGACATGTAATCGCGGATGACGGGGAGGATGGTGTCTGCGTCGCGTAGATTGAGGGTGATGGTTTCGCCGTCGTGGAGGCGCAGGCGCAGGGCGCGTTGAAGGAAGAGTTGTTGCCAGGGGCGCGTGATGTCGCAGGCGTTGACGCGTTCGTGAGGGATAAGCAGGACTTCCGTTTGATCCGCGCGACGGCGAAAGCTCGGACGCCAGATGAAGCGCTGGTTGGTGAAGATTAATTGGCCCAGCCGCCCTTTGTGCCGCGCGCGACGATTGAAGACCTCGAACTCGCCCGGCAATAACTCGACCTTCGCCGTCCACCTGCCGCCGATAAAATTTCCTGTCTCTCTCATCGCATGAGCACGAACGCCGGACGCCCGGTCTGCGGCCTCTTCGCCGCGAGTTTAATAAAGGCCGGGGATGATGGCGGGCACGCGGCTTGAGTAGGATTCAAACTCAGGACCGAAGGCTTCGCGTAAAAGCTTCTCCTCGCTGCGCACGCGAATCATCGTGCCGATGAGAAAGACCGCTATGCCAGCGAGCAGGTTGGGCCAATGGCTGAGCGCCAGCCCGGTCGCCAGGAGCATGCCGAGCATCCCCGTGTAAATCGGATTGCGCACGATGTTATATGGCCCTTCGACGACGAGCCTGTGTCCTTCCGTGACGCGCGCCGTCAGGCTCCACTGCTTGCCCAGCGTGCGGATCGCAGAGAGGACCAGCAAGATGGAGCAGAACTCCAGCGCGATGGTCAACAACGCCAGCGCAATCTCAAGTAGTATCCCGCTCCCCTCTATGAAGGGCGAGGCAGGACGACGCCACGCGCTCCACACAATCGCGTAGGAGAGACCCTGCAAGGCGAGGCCGATGATGGATGTCCGTTCGCGCTTGCGCGTCGGTTCGGACGGCGGCTGCTTGCGAAAGATGAAGATAGCGGCGAAGCAGAACCAGCCCGCCATGACGGCGATGAAGACGATGGTCTCAACTAACTCGGCGCGCATGTTCATGAATCGAATGTCGAAGGATAAGTGGTCCAGAGCAGCCGGTCCGGTCAGGCGGCTTCCGTCGCGCTGGCCGTGAATCTTTCTTCCAGTTTTCGACGGCTCCGGCCCATGAGGGTCCCGTTAATCGTCATCACGACGCCGATGAACATGTATAGCACCCCGGCGACCCCGGCGAATCTTGGACCACCAATGATGACGACGCCGACTGAGAGCAGCCCGACGCAGACGTTCAGCACGCACTCCTGTATGTCGTTGCGCGTGTCGAAGACTTCCAGCATGTTCAGGTCGAGCGCGGCGCGCTGGCGGTAGGCGTGCAGGTAGAGCAGGACGAAGACTGTGAAGACGGCGATGTATCCAGCCCCGAAAATAATCATCAGCGTCGCCATCTGCTCACGCCCGCCAACCATCGGTTCGACCACGCCGCCGGGGAGATGCGCCTCCCCGCCGCCGAACAGGGGACTCAGCAGCCACGTAAAGAGAAACTTCAAAGGATAGACGTAGAAGAGGACGACGAAGAGAAGGGCCGCGTTGAGGACAACCGTGTAGGTGTCCTGCAAGCCGTAACGGCGGAAGAATTTGTACTGGTTGTACCAGACGACCATGAGCAGGCCGAAGCTGATGGTGAACGCGCCGAAGCCGCGCATCGTCTCCATCAACTCCGTGAAGGTCTTGGGCACTTCCAGAGAGACCACCAGCAGCGTCACGGCAAAGGCGAAGACGGCATCGCTCAATCCCTCTATGCGGGAAATCTCGTGGCTGCGCCAGCGAAACTTCTTGCTCTTGCCCACGTTCTTCTCAATCAACTTTTCACGGATCATGTCTGTTCCCTATTGCTGTATGCAAAAGAGTATCACTTAAGTCAGTACCGCCTGCGGTAGCGGGCGGGTGATGCTGAGCAAAGAAATCCGCCCGCTACCGCAGGCGGTACTGACAGGAACGCTGTGCCGCAGCGGCCCCATGCAATTGCAAACTCATCCGGTGACAGTGAGCAATACGAAAGACGCCGGGCTAAAGTTCGAGAGCAAGTCGGAAGTAGGAAGGATGAAGGATGAAAGAAGGATTACTCAAGTTGAATAGTCACACTTTCATCCTTCATCCTTCCTACTTCCGACTTGCTATTCAGCGAGGGCTTTCTTGATGACGCTTTCCATCTCAGCGGGAACTGTTTCGTCGTAACTGATAAAGCGTTTGACGAGTTGGCCTTTGCGATCAAAGACGTACGCCTGTGGAATCCTGTCGTCGTCTGAGAGATAGAGTTCCGTCATGCCCGCGTCGGGAAATCCCAGCGCGTACTGTATCCCGTACTCTTCGACGAACGCGGGCACTTGATCGCGGTCTTCGGGACCGCCCACGTTAAGACCTATGACGCGCAAACCCTGCGCTCCATAGCGGCGTTGAAGCTGGACCAGATGCGGCGTCTCCAGGCGGCAGGGCGGACACCACGTCGCGTAAAAATCCAGCACGACGACCTGGCCCGCGTAATCTGAAAGCTGCGTGTGACGATTGTCGAGCAGGGTAAAGCCGCGACCGTTCGCGCCCGGCTGGCCGTGTGCGCTCATGGCGCGGGCGTTGCTCGTCGGAGTCGTCGGAGGCATCGGAAACGCAGTGCGCGGCGCGCTCTGACCGCTCGGCGTGGGCGGTTGCTGCGAGGCCGTCGTTCCCGGCGCATTGCTGCCGCCGCCGTTGCCGCAAGCCATCAAGGCCAACAGTCCGAGCAGGCTGAGAAGCAGGCCCAGGCCGCGTACACTTCGCCGTCTAGAACCTGTCAGAGCGAACAGCAGCAGCATCTCTTAATGCCTTTCAATCTCAGGAGACCTCTCGGTGGCTTCGTCGGGCGGCGCGGGTTCGTTGGTGGGCACGCGGAATTCTTCGTTGGCCCAGCGACCGAAGTCTATCAGCTTGCATCTTTCGGAGCAGAAGGGACGCGCGGGATTATCCTCCCACTCGATGGTTTTTCCACATGTCGGACACTTCATAAAACCAAAAGTAAAAAGGTCATGGGCAAAAGTCAAGTAAAGAGACTGGAGGCTGGAGGCCAGGAAGAAAGAACAAAGACTATAGTCGTTTGCGATTGGATGAGACCATGAGCGTGAAGAGTCTTATTTTACTTTGCGCCTTGGCGCCTTGGCGTGAGACTGTTTCTCGCTGGTGGCGCAAAGGCGCAAAGGTCATACGCAATGGCAAACCGCTATAGTGAAGACATCTGCGCTTCACTAGTCTCTAGCCCCTAGCCTCTGCTTTACATGACGGCGAGGGATTCGGGTCGCTTGATTAAGATTTTTCGATTGACGAAATCAATGATGCCTTCGCGGCGCATGGCGTTGAGGCGGACGGTGACGCTCTCTCTGGTCGAGCCGACGATGGAGGCGATTTCTCTGTGCGGCAACGGGAGGTCTATCAGGACGCCCCCATTGCCATCAACGCCGTACTGTAGCGAAAGCTCTACGAGCAGCTTTTCCAGGCGGGCCGGAATCGCGTCGAGCGCAAAGTCCGCGACGCGTCTTTCGGCTCTGGTTAATCGTTGACCAATGAGGCGGAAGGTGTAATCATAAAGCTCATGGTTTTCGGCCATTCCCCCTCGAAAAACCTCTACCGGAATACGCAGGAGGCGTGAATTCTCATAAGCGACCGCACAATTTTCCCGCGAATTATCACCGTAGAGCGCCGATTCACCGAAGAGCGCGCCGTCCGAGAGAATGTCTATGACGGCCTCGCGGCCCGTCGGCTTGTCTATCCGGCAGAGTTTGACGCTGCCGTGTGCGATGACGTAAAGGGCGTTGGCCTCGTCGCCAGCACGGTAGATAAAGCGGCGTCTGTGGTAATCAAGGGCGGTCGAATTGGCGGCCAATTTCGTCAGCAGCGGCTCGCCCATGCTCGCGTTGAGGGCAGATTGTCGTATGATGAGAGAGCGGTCTTCGATGGAAAGATCGCAGGCGCGTCTGTGTGACATGGCGTTTAGGGTCCTTAAATCCTCGTCGGGGTTTTGGAGTTAAAGGAAAAACTTGCATTCGGCTTGCAGGTCCACACCCTTCGGTTCGGAAATATAATGACTGGGAAAAAATATTCTCTGAATGATGATGAACGGGTCACGAGAGGAGATAAGCCCGGTGTCTTCAGCGAGGTGCTGCTAACTCCAATTCTTGTAACGGATTCTTTAGGGCGAGTGCACGGTCGTAAGAGCGCGAACAACAACAACAACCGAAGAAGCGCCACTCTAGCATGAACTAAGAAAGCGCGCAAGTTCTATCTTGAGAGAGTGGCAGGGCTAATTATTCACCGGATATGAGCCGCAGAGAGACAAAGGTACAGAACGCAACCAGAGCAGGTTCAAAGACTATCAGTCGGCCTTTTCAACTGTTGCCTGTGCCAGCGAGCATCTGTGGTTCTTGACAAAATTTATGGCAGGAAAATTTCACGTACTGGTCGTTGATGACGACGCGGATAAACGATTGCTGCTCAAGGTCGCGATGCAGATGGCGGGCTGGGAAGTGCAGACGGCGGACGACGGGGAAGCCGGACTGGCGGCGGTCGAATCCTATCAACCGGACCTCATTATCACGGACGTGATGATGCCCAGGATGGACGGCTATGAACTAGTGCGCCGCGTGCGCGCCAACCCTTCGACGAGATTTATTCCGATCATCATTCAGACCGCTCTCAGGAAGGACGCGCAGGACGAACGGCGCGGCGCTGAAGTGGGCGCGCTCGGTTACATCGTAGACCCCACGGATATAGACCTGCTGCTGGCGCGGGCGCGCACGCTGCTTGATTTCAAAAACTATCTTGACACCTGCGAAGAGGCGGCCTTCACGGATCATCTGACGGGGCTGGCTAATCGTCGCCGCTTCGAGCGTCAACTGGAACGCGAAGTTGAACGCACGATGCGCTACCAGCGACACTTCTGCCTGCTCCTGCTCGATATAGATAATTTCAAGAACGTCAACGATAGTCACGGGCACGAGGCTGGCGATGAGACCTTGCGCCAGCTAGCCAAAACGCTCCAGGCTGAAACGCGCGGCATAGATTTGGCAGCGCGCATCGGCGGCGAAGAGTTTGCGATTATCCTGCCCGAAACGGATTTGGATGGCGGCGTGGATGTCGCGGAACGCTTGCGCCAGGCCATTACCAACGCAGAGATTGCGCAGGTCGGGCATATTACGGCCAGCTTCGGCGTCGCGGAATTTCCCGTCAGCGCACAGACGGGGCGCGAACTGATAGCCGTCGCGGACGCAGCCCTCTACGAAGCCAAGCGCGGAGGCCGCGACCGCGTCGAGCGAGTCACCATCAACGCCGAAGTGAACTCGGAGGTCAACTCTGAGTTGAACTCGCACCCGACGCCCGACGTATGATTGAGACAGGAGCCAGAAGTCAGGAGCCGGGAGCCGAAAGAAGGTTTGAGCGCTTCTCCTTCCGGCTCCTGACTCCTGCTTTTTAGAGGTAACGCGATGTCTGATTACAGAAATAAACTTGACGAGTGGCAGCGTGCGGCGCGGCGCAAGGCGCGCGAGTTGGATGAGAAGTATGACATCAAGGGACGCGTCGAAGACAGCGCGCGCGTGGCGCAGGACGCGGCGCGTTTCGGCGCGGAGACCATCTCCGGCGGGGCCGAGCGCATGCGCGAGCAGGCCGAACGGCTCGATGAAGATTTCGACGTGCGCGAGCGCGCTCGCAAAGCCGCCGAAGATGCCACGCGTCACGCGCGTGAGGCGACGGAGGCTTTTCGCAACGTCACGGGGAGCGCGGGCGAGAAGGCCAATGAGGTCTTTGAATCTGCCAAAGGATACTATGAACGCGCGTCGCAATTTTATGAAGTGGGCGCGCGGCTGACGCGCGTTTCGGCTGCCGCCACGGCGGGCGTCTTCAAGGCCGGTGGGTGGATTAAAGAGAATCCGGGCAAGGCCGCGCTGGTCACGGTCTCGCTCGTCACGGGCGTCCGCCTGGGGGCCTCTTTTCCGGGTTTAGATGCGGTCCTCTTAGGCTCGCACCCGCACTGGTTGACATATTCGGCGCTGCCCGTCTATGGCCTCCGCAAAGCGAGCGAGAAGTTTGATGATTACCTGAAGCGGCAGGAGCAGCTTATCAACGCCGGAAGCGTGGTCGAAGCGGAGCGCGAGCGCGCCTTGTTTGAACGCAAGGTGGTCAAGTACGTCGGCGCACCGCTGCTCGGCGCGTTCAGTTGCGCGGCGGGCGCGGCGATGTGGGCGCAGATTTTCCAACCGGGAAGGATTACCGGCGCTCCCATCAGTTGGCTGCTCGGCGGCAATCCTTTTCTGGACGGCGTCTGGCTCTTCGCTAACGGCGTCATCTGTTTTCATCAGGGCTACAAATTTTTCATGATGGCGCTGGCGGACCAGCAGGAGGTCGCGCGCATGGTTCGTGAAATCAAGGGTCTCCTCCCTGCGGGTGAAGCGGCTTGATAACTGTTGATTGATTGACTGAGATTCCAGGTCCGAATTTCATGAGAAGGCCGCTGGCGAGAATTCTCCCGGCGGCTTTTCTCTTAACTTTTGTTGAGGTACGATTGGATACTTCATACTGTTGTTCCCTCATGTCATTGATTGAAAGTAAGGACATCGAATTTAGAAAGGACCGATTATTTTGAAACGCCTCGCTCGCTTTTCTCTTATCCTGACCCTCTTGTTGGGTTGCTCTGTGCTCTCTTACGCGCAAGGGTTCAGGATAGAAAGTACTTTGCCGCCGCCGTTAGGCTCTGAGACCTTCACTTCGCTGGATGGTCGTTTCTCGATTGCTCTGCCCAAACAATTTTCAGGTTATCAACCGAAATCAACAAACACTCCGGCGGGCCGCATAGAGGCCGTCCTGTACACCTGGGAAACCGCGTCTGGAAAATTCGGAGTCGCGTACATTGACAGACCCGAACCGTTGGAGTCGGTTGGCAAGGCCGTCATGGACAGCTTTCGAGATAACTTCGTCGCAAAGGCTGGCAGCGGGAAGGGTAAGTTGATAGGCGAGACTGAACTATCTTTAGACGGGTATGTTGGAAGAGAACTGAAGATAGAATTCCCTGACGGCTTGTACTTGTTCAGGATGTATCTGGTCAAGCAACGCATGTATCAAACATCCGTCATGATTCCCAATGACAAACGCGCGCAGGCAGAGACCGCAGCCAAAGCTCTCGCCTCCTTCAAACTGCTGACGCCAGCAGACGTTGAGGCGGAGATGAAGAGAAAGATAGCGGAAGCGACGCCAGGCCCTCTGCCGCAGGAACCCGTCGCGCAAAAGTTGAAATCCGATGCGGAAGATGACGGGTTGAAAGGCAAAGTTAAAACCATCTTTTCCGATGAGGAAGACTTGACAGGCACCTGGACGGTCATCGGACGTAAGCCCCACGCACGGGCATACTATAACGAGCGCGGGAATCTGACTAAAGAAGAAGCGTTCGATTACAGGGGCAACGTCTCCAACATTACCGTCTATGGTTATATAGACGGGGAGCGAGCCTCGAAGTATGGTTATATCCAGTATGAGTACGACCCGCCGCCCATGATGATGCCTGCCGCGCCGGGCCAGCCGAAGCCTATCCATGACAAGCGGTACACTAACAAGTACCGTTATAAGTATGACGACAAGGGCAAGTTGATAGAACGACTGAACTACGGTAATGACGGCAAGTTAAGGTCACGTTACGTCTACCTCTACAACGGCAACCAGAAAGAGGGGCAGTATTACTCGGATGATGAACTCTACCGTAAGGAACTCATGACCCTCGATGCTCAGGGCAACGAGATAGAGCGAACCTCCATCGAGCAGAAACCCAACATGACCACGAAATATTCCTACACATACGAATTTGACGCGAAAGGAAACTGGATTAAAAAGACAACCTCAAAGTTGGTGACGAAGGACGGGAAATCTTCACTGGTGCCTTCCTGGG